>JANNCA010000366.1:0-2094 GCA_031386075.1 Oligoflexia bacterium | reverse complement strand
GGAAAAATGCCAAAGCCATTTCAGAAAAACGCGCACAAGTAACCCATGAAAAAATTTGCCTATATTTTTGGCAGTAATGCTCAGTGGCATTCGCAAAAGTTCTGGACTCGGATATTTGTTCTAAGGGCTAGAGTTTTTCGAAGGAGCTTTGCACGAAAAGTTCCATCGTGTTTGGGTGTACCCTTTCAAATGAAATGGACTATCATATCAATACCGAAGTATCGGGAATCACTTTTCCAACCCAAAACGACGCCCATTTCAGAGCGAAACTCAAAATGACATCTGGATCTAAACTACCCTTAGCCCAAAAACCTGAAATAGATCTTTTGATCCTTGCCGGTGGAACCAAAAATCTTCGTAACTGGTCACCCATCATTTCATGAAGTTGGGTAGTTCACCGTCAAATAGCAGTTTTAGCGCCTGTGTAGGGCCTATTCCATTTTTCCTGCAGGTTAGGATGTAGCTCCGGATCCGACAAAAAAACTTCGCTCCATCCATTGAACGAAAGCATCCAGATATTTTCTGTTGGACCTTCGTCATTCGTAAATCATTTTCGCCACAATTATTCGTAAATGGAACCTGCTTATCTTGAAGGAATCTCAGGGTTTCCATTTCGAAATCACGAAGGCGTTCAAGGAGGTTCCTAGTTTTAGACTGCTTACGTGTTTTTTCGTTGCGTGGACATTCGTGATCCGCAATTCGAAGAATTTTTCGATAGTGCTTTCGAAATACGCTGGCCTTCTTATTAGAAATCGATCCACCCAATTTATCAACAGCGTCCCTCATTTCAATGAGAAGATCTTGCATCTTCTTGGCCCACTTTTGCTTGTCAAAATCTATTGCAGCTTGTAGCTCGCGAAGATGATGTGCATTACAGAGAGAGTGAAGGCATTCATAGACAAAGTAGGGCTTCCAGTGATCATGCACCAAAATACCTTTAAAGTGAGGCAGGATGCCGATACGATCCATCGCCTCTTTGCCGCGTTTCTCATCTGGATAAAAGAGTGTTGCTTCATTATTAGAAACACAGTGAAGCCAAAAGCGCTTGCCCCCGACGTTGATTCCAGTTTCGTCCACATTGTTACAATACGAAGCGATCAATCTCCGAGTGACCCATTCTTCGAACGACTGAAGTTTTTTATAAGCCAGTGCATTCCAATTTGATACAGATCCCTTTGATACAGCAGCACCGAGCTGGTCATTAAAGTGATCACGCACTCGATCCAGTGGCACCAACTGGAACTGGGACATATAGACTGAGTGTGCCTTGAGCATATTCCCGTACTGAGCAGGCTCAGTTACTCCTTCTGGAAAGTCGGCAATAAACTCTTCACCGTCCTCATTTATAACGATTTCAGCACGATATTCCGTTACCGCCATGGAGACTTCAATATCAAAAACCTGTCGTGATTCGAATCCTTTGTGTTCATAGCATCCTGAGGGTAATGACTTCTGATCTATCAAAATTTCTTCAACAGAGGTTGGGTTCTCAACTTGTTTCAGATAATTTCCCTTGTGCCCCTTCTGGCCTCCAGGCTTTCGCTTTCTTCCTCTGGCAATTTTTGGCTTTCGTGTTCGGTTTGGATCTTGTGACGGTGGTTTGCTGCTATTACTGCTGTTGATGCCTAAATGGTTAGACAGTGATTTAACCAAGTCAATCAAGGTAACTACTGCTCCTTTCAATGGTGGACTTACCTCATTTTCATCCAAACACTTGCGCGCGGAGTCGATTGCCGTGCTCACCTTGATTTTAATTTTTGTTTTCTTTGCCTTAGTCATCGTTGTATTTAACGAGGACATATCATGTCTTTTTTGAAGCCAATTATTCGCGTTTATTTGCCCTATGAGGCGTTTCTTATGATGACAGACAGGTCCTACATGAATACAAGAAATGAAAGTCGCAGTGAGCCAAGTATGCGCGTTTAAATCTACTCTCATGAATGAACTGTAGAATTATTTGCAAAGCTCTTCTCTACATGAAAAATGTGTCAACATATTTTTCTGAAACTATTAAAAAAGGGCTGACCAGTTACAAATTTTCTAAGTTCAGGCACCCACAAAATATTCAGGGATTTTTCTTTCACCCTTTTATAT
>JANNCA010000362.1:0-2158 GCA_031386075.1 Oligoflexia bacterium | reverse complement strand
CGTGTTTTTAATGTGATAGGCGATTTCTTGAGGCGCAGGATGAAAGGGGCACCGGGTGCCAGGATGAGTTTTTGAGAAATTGTCTCCAGTGGCGATGGATTGTCCTTGAGTCACATGGTTTGTCGCTCGATCGGCTTCAAGGGCCTCCGGTCGAATCCAATAATATCGGAAGGTTCCGTCTAAAGGGGGATTGACCCGTTGATACAATGCAGTCACTCTGGTTCTGAGGGTATCTAAAGCAACTCTTCGCTTGAGGGTTGGAATTTGAGCGATTCTTAGGTTCACAAGCGCCTCTACTGCTTCTCTGACTTGGGAGCGGTATTCTCGTGGAAGTGCTTTTCCCAGAAGAAAGTCTCGCAAGGAATTCAAGTCTCCTGTTGTTAGGCGAGGGTGATCTTCAGTGAATTGACCATAGGTCGCTAAAATCAGAAGTGCATTGAGATCATGGTAGGATTCAGCACCCGATGTGCCGTTTTGCCAAGCTCCAGGTACGACCTCCCCCAGAAGAGTTTGATACTGACGGGTCGAATGGACTAAATTTCTCTCCAGCAATGTGATTCGTTTCAACTCCATGATTAAATCAACCTGAGGCGGAGTGTCTGCCCCAATGCGCTGAATGAGTTGGGTAACCTGATCTACAGTTGGATGACTTTGGAAAAAAGACCTGATATTTTGCCGGATCAGTTCTAGCCAGTGCTGTTTTTGATTTCGACTAGGGACTTGGCGTAAATAGGGGAAGACCTCCAGGAGTGGGTGAGGGTTCAAGGCATGCGGCAATTCCTGAGTCAGTCTTCTTCTGGCATTTGCGATTAAATCATTGAAATGATTTTCATTAAAATCCATGGCTTGAGGGTCTTGCCTTCCCCACGTTCGATTTGCTTCTGCCTGTCTCCTTTCTTGAAAAGCCCGATTCTGTTCTGCTGCTGCTGCTCGATTTCTACGTTGAGGCTCTTGAAAGACAAACCCCCGAAAGTCTAAAGTGCGATTAGGATTGACTGTGTTTATGATCAAGATAAAATCAGTTGCACGTTCAACGAGTTGAACTAACTTGTTGGGAGCACCCCAGGCTTTATTTTTAAAATCTGGGTAATCTCGGTCCAATGCTTGGAGAGAATCTCTGAAAGCAACGACAGCGTCGTAGGTTTCTTGAATCGTCGGGTAAACTGGGTCCAGTTCAAAATTGATTAAATTAAATAAATGTTCAATATAGTCGCGATTGTTAAAAAAATAATTTCCTTTAAATCGAATTCTCGTTTTTCTATTGAGAGTCTCTGCGGCAGCGCTAAAAGTAAGAGCCGGGACTAGGTCTGTTAAGTTTTCTGTTATTTTTTTAGAAGCCTCTAAAAGTGCGAGGTCCGTTTTTGGATCGATTTTTTCAAAGTATCCATCATTGGGATTGAAGCACGGACGTTTTTCTTGAAGCTCAGCGAGATCATCTCGCAATTGAGTGAACTTGAGCGAATATTCATTCATTTTTTTTGCGAATTCTTCTTCGTCATTAAAATAGTAAGATATCCATTCATATTGAAGGACAGAGAGGTGCTTGTATTTTTCAAGGAACTGACTCGAGCATTTTTTATAGAAATTGTCCTCAATGGGTGCGCATCCTGTAAACGTCAGAGCCATGAATAGCGGAGTCAAAATAAGTATAAAGAAGGAGAGTAAAAGGGATCTTTTTTGTAAAATCATAACGCTTTGTGTTATATCTAAGGCAATGTCAAAGGTCAAGTATGAAGCCGATCTGTAAGAAGCTTTTTACAGATCTTTGGGAATTGAGTTGTTGAGGGCTGTTTGGATAATTTTTTTGAACAATCCCTCGGGGTATTCTGTTGCCAATTCAAGTAAGCAAGTGTTTAGGTCGGGGCGATCTTTTGGGGTAATGATTCGACAGGTTAAATTTTCAGCTACGATAAAAATACTCGCTATCGGAATGATTTGATCAGCGCGTAGATTTTTTGGAAACCCTGTTCCGTCTGGTCTTTCGTGGTGTTGTAGGATGATGATTCGAATTTCGTTGGGAATCTCTGCAATGCTCTGAGCTAAGGCAGCTGCTTCAGTCGGATGAACTTTAAATTGATGAATTTCTCCAGCAGAGAATTGGTTTTTTTCGTTTTCCAATTCAGTCAGAGTCGAAATCTTTGCCAAATTTTGATGGGTG
>JANNCA010000352.1:0-2514 GCA_031386075.1 Oligoflexia bacterium | reverse complement strand
GTCTTTACCTGTCTCTTGCGCTTTTTGTTTGAGGCGAATCGCCGCTGCCAAGCCACCAAAACCACTTCCAATGACAGCCGCTCGGCGGACTCTAGACATACGAACTCTCCAACTTTTTAAAAAGTTGATCTAATTGACCCTCTAAATGAAGTCGGGCTTCAGTGGGTTCATCAGAAAACTCAAGGGTTTGAAAGGTATTCCAAAGGTATTGAGATGCAGCCTTCTTCGATTCTGAGACCAAATCAAATCGCTCCGACCATGGAATAATCAAACTTTCATCCGGAAGCCTTCTGATTGCATCCAAAAATCGCTCGTATTCTTCCGGACGGGACATCTGAGCGGCCATACCCCAAATAAAAGAAGGACGCCCTTTTTGGAGGTCTTCCTTTTGACGAGGGGGAGGGATCAAAAAATTTCCAATATCGTCAAACATTTGAAGAGCGACTCCAAAACGCTTTGAAAACAAGGTACCACTTGGAGAAGGAAATTTCCCATCAGCGGCCAGGAACGCCCCCAAATTAAAAGCAAGACTCATCAGAGCCCCGGTCTTGAGTTCCATCGCTGCCAGGCAGGTTGCCATGACCCGAGCCTGAGGCAAAGACGTCATAGGAACGCCGACATCAATCGCTTGACCAAAATGAGCTCTGAGCAAAATTTTATTCATATAACGGTACAAATTTAATTCTTGCTCTGGCTTTAGTTTGAGCTTGCTGAGCTCTTCGAGGGCTCGAAAATAAAGCCAATTCCCGGCATTGAGCGCGATTCCCACGCCATATTTGCAGTGAAGCGCCATCTTTCCACGCCGAATCGTACTCTGATCTTGAATATCATCAATGATCATTGAACCTGCGTGGAGTCCCTCAATCATTTGCGAACCCACATGAAGCTGCTCCAGAATGCTCTCGTTCATTTTCCCGCCGGCAAAATGAAACCCAATTTCGATCATCTCCGTCCTGAATTTCTTGCCCTCAGAGGACAGAACATCATTCAGGGGAGTAAATAAAGAATCTCCCAAGAGATCATAGGTTTGTGAAGAAAAATCTAAACTTAGAATATCGTTCAACTCCTCAGGGTTGGGAATTAAGGGATGAGTGTCCAGCCGAGAACTCTTGTGATTCATTTTTTATGTCCCACATTTTTAAATAAATTAAAATTAAATGCATGAAGGACTGCTGGGATGATTGAGACAGGAGGCTTTCCTAAAAGAATCCTCATTTTCTCCATCCAATCTAATTCGCCACCATAAAAACTAAAGATTAATTTTTCATTCAATTTGTAAAATCGCTGAAAAACCCGGTACATTCCCAACGGATCCGTCCCCCAGAACATCATCCGATTGAGAGCAGCAAAAAAGCGAGATTGTTTCGCCTGATGCAACTGAATTCGCTGAAGCCTTTGGCGCAACGATTGAACAGTCCACTGAGGATTTTCACAAATTTCCTTCGCCAAAGCCTCACTTACCTGCACCGCCATTGGAAGCGAATAGCCAGTGGTCCAGTGAAAGTACCCCCCCCGAACCCCAATAGCGATTCGAGAGTCAAATTCTTGATCAAATCGACTTCTGACTGTCGGAATGGGGAGAACACCCAACTCTCGACGATGAATTTTTTTAATTTTCCACTGAGAGCGGGAACAATAATTTTCAATCTCCTGTTGATACTCAGAAATCTGCATCAGTGAATCCTGACTATAGCGCGTATCTTCGACCAAAAGAGTTCGATCAGTCCAGGGCAGCAAGTAAAAAAATCTAAAGCCCTCTTTTTGTTCGCATTGAGCGTCCATAATAATAGGGTATTTCAATCCATGAGGCTGTTCAAACTCTAGATCCAAACCTAAAAACTTCTGATAGCCACAGGAATCCGTCGCATGAGCTTCGATTTCGTTCAGTTCCACTCCTCTCGCATCAATAATCACTTTTGCCGTGAGAATTCCCCCCCCTTGCAAGTTGACTCGATTACCATCCACTGAAATCACCGCTTGACTCAACATCAATCGTGTTCCCAATACAGCCTGAACATGGGATTGAAGTTGGGTCGATGCAATGGAGTGGTAGCCATTCATAAAAACACGGTTAAAATCTCGAAATCGAACTTCTTGCTGAGGCCAGCTCTGTGTAATGAATGGTTTGAGCCAGACGAGAGAATCTAAAGAAAGATCAGAATCATGAAAGGACCAGGTGTGATTGCCACCCAAATGACTTTTAGCCTCAATCAATCGAAACTCGGGTGGATCGATGAGCTGAGATAGCTGAAAAGCAAATAGACACCCCGAAAGTCCTCCTCCTAAAATAATAATCACATGTCTTTCCTTTCTTCTTTAAAATCATTTTCTTTGGTTTTGGTCAAGTTTATCAAACTATAAACTTCAATCGATCCAAAAACTAAAGTGAAGTTTTCAAAAAATAGGGTACAATCATTTCTAAAGCATAAAACAGACACTTCAAGTAAAAATCATCCTTTATGGAATTTAATTGATGTGTCTGTTTTATGCTTTAGAAATGATTGTACCCTATTT
>JANNCA010000336.1:0-3524 GCA_031386075.1 Oligoflexia bacterium | reverse complement strand
ATTTATCAATCTGATTAAAATTAATACTCGAGCTGATGGAAAAAGCTCTCGATCGGTCCTGTAGTCTCCTGAATATGGGACCGAAAGTGGCAAAAGAACCCACTTCAGAACTTTCAACAGCCCCAAGAGGAGTGCCTTCTTGCAAACATCTATAAAATAAGCCTATTGTCATACTGTGGCCCCAATCTTGAAACCTTTATCAACAGAAGTCAATATTGCAGCAAGCATTCATGATCAAACACAAATCGAGCTTGATTTTGAGTATTCATTTCTACCTCGAAGTGAGTCGATTACCTCCCACTCTATCTTCAATCCTGTGGCCGAACTCTATTTTTTTCTACCCAATAGCTTAGCCATTCATCCTGATTCTTACAGTCGAGATCAGTTTTACAACGACCTAACGAATTACACACGATTTAGGGCCCCAGAAATCGAAGGAGGAGGGCTCAAACTGATTGAGGTGCTATCTAAATACTTTGCCCCTCATCTCAGTACTCATGACAAAGAAAAGCTTGTGCCCCTTGCAGTGCAACAGGTGAAATTATTTGGGAACAGAATCAATAGCCAACTCAAAGATCTTTACAACCAGGTTTCTGAAAACTCTGACTCGAGAACTGTTGACTCCGGAAATAGAGATCTTAGGTCACTCTCAAAGGCTGGCCAGCTCATTCAAGACATAAAATCTGAACTTTATAATTTCCAAGAGAAATACGTTGAGGCTGCCACTCATGAATCATTGCTCCTCAACAAAAACCTCCAACAAGCCATAATGAACACAGATGAATTTTTATGTAATCGAACCATTTCGACTTTCTCCGGTCTACACATCTTACTCAAGTCAGGAAATCTACCAAACACAAGCAGTCTTTTGATCGAAGTCGATTCCTTATTGCACCGTCTAGCAACTCATAGAAAACAGTTTAATTACCTATCTATTGAATCCCAAAAGTCTTCTCAGGAACTTGAATATTTTTACTATAGGTACGGATTACTTAAGAAATTTCTTTCAAGGCCACTCCACATTTCAAAAAATTCATCTAAGCAAGAGCGAGTCTATCGAAATTGGATCGCAGGCGCAGGTGCAGGGCTCGCGGGTCTTTGGGCACAAATCGCAGACTACCAGGCAAAAAAATTTGCTTACACGAAAGACGTCGGTCTGAATTTTCTCACCATCGCATTGGCTGCCATTATCGTTTACGTTTTTAAAGATAGAATCAAAGACCTGGCCAAAGAATATTTTAACGAGAAACTGAAATCATATCTCCCAGATTTTAAAACAAAGCTTTACTATTCATACGTCAATTCGAATGCCAAAACTTCAAAAGTCCAAATCGGTTTTTACCAAGAATACATGCGTTACCTAAAAGCTCAATCCTGTCCGCAAGACGTATTCTATGTCAGAAAAATGAAAGGAAGAAGAGACATTGGAGAAGAAGTTCTTGATACTATCTTACATTACTGCAAAACTGTTTCTATCGACTCGAACCAACTCCAGTCCACTTTGACTGGAGTTTTTGCATTAAAAGATATCTGGCGATTTAATTTTAACTATTTTTTAGACCACCTTGACGATCCAAATAAACTTCTTTCTACTTTTGATATTGAAGATGGGCCTGGGAATATTTCTGCTCCAAAAGTTTACCATATCAATTTAATTCTTAAAGTGACTTCAGAAAATCAAGTATCTTTCGCTCACTATCGACTCATTATAGACAAGAAAGGAATTGTGAGAATAGAGGAAGTGTCAGGTCCATCCTCTTTAACCTACAAAATACAGACAAAACAATGACGACACAAGGTGGTTTAATTTCAGTTTTAACGGGTTTCGGACTCCTCCTTTTTGCTTTGAGGTATTTAACTTCTTCATTAGATACCCATTTATCTAGAAAACTGCGGCCCCTTCTTACTTATTTAACAAGTAGTCACTTAAAGTCATTTTTATTTGGATGCTTTTCTACCTCAATGGTTCAAGCAAGTTCAATCACCATTATTGCCTCCATGAGCCTTTTGAATAAAAATCTATTTTCTCTAGACCGTGCAATTATGATCATGCTAGGATCAGGCCTTGGGAGCGCATTTAAGACACTTTTTATTTCAAAAATAGGTTCCTATTTATCCGCTTTTTTAATTTTCGGCTCCGCTACTAGCTACCTTGCCCTTCATTCATTCTGGAAAAAAAAATTGAGTGAAGCTACCTTGGCGATTGGCATCAGCTTTCTCGGGCTCACCTTGATCGAAACCGGACTCGCTCCTCTCGCCCAAACTCCTTTTATTAAGCCTCTTCTCACCTCACTGTCGGTCAATGGTTTCACCGGGGCCCTTTGGGGATGGATGATAGGCATAGTCTTGGCATTCTCTCTTCAAAGCAGCTCAAGCGTACTTCTTCTCATTCTCGGGCTTGCAAGTTCGAATAGCATTCCCTTTCCATCGGGGGCCTCCATTATTCTAGGCGCAAATCTAGGAACTACCTGCACAGCACTCATTGCCAGCATTGGCCAAAGTGCAGCCTCAAAAAAATTGGCATTCGCTCACTTTACGACAAAACTTTTAAGCTCATTGTGGGTCCTTTTATTCTTTAGAACTCACATCCTCATGATCGAAAACATGTTTTCTCTTTTCACATCCACGGTGGCTACCCAACTCGCTTTTTTTCATATCATTTTTAATTTTATGAATGCGCTGACCTGGGCGCTTATGCTTCCCTTTCTTCTCCGTGGCATCAACTTGATCTCGACCCCAATTGAGTCAGACTCCTCTCTTTCATTTCCAGAGTCCATCAGAATGCTATTTACAGCTATTCCTAGAAAAGCCTCAGAAGATCTCAGGTCCGCCCTCAAACAACACATCCGAACTCTCCATTGGGCTTTCGAGGGACTTTTTATGATTCTTTCTCACATCGGCTCACCAACAATTTCTAAAAAACTCATCTCACAAGTTCGATCCAGGCTCATCACGCAAGAAAGTCAGCTTGAGAATATCCGTTTGACACTATCTGAACTCATCACAAACCCCTGTCTTCCTGAAGCCAATCGAATTCTGTTTTCCAAACTTCTTCAGTACGAAAGTTCAGTCAATCTCATCCACGAGTCTCTGCAGAATATTCTAGATCAAGTTGAATTTGACATGATAGAAACGAACTTGCTCCCCCCCCCGCTTCTCATTCAACACCTGAATAGGATCAGGACTACTTCAAATATACAATGGGAGCAGATTTATAAAACTGGCGGTACCACAGGGAGCGGTATCGATCACCTCATTCAATCGAGTGAATCAGGTCGATCCATTGACGCTCCCGCCATTTTTCAAGATCTACTGGCTCGCCTGACAACTCTGCAACTCATATTGCAAAGTACAATTGCAGAAGACCATTCATTGCAGACACCCCCCCCCTTTCACACTTCTTCTCGAGTAGAACATCAAAAAAATTGCGTATTTTTAAAAGTTAATTTATTACATAGATAAATTCAATAATTATTTAAATTAATATAAAAAAAAGGAAAATTAAAAATTAAAAAAAAAGCAAC
>JANNCA010000315.1:0-1608 GCA_031386075.1 Oligoflexia bacterium | reverse complement strand
GGTACAGTATGAAAATGAATATTGAGGTAGCGAAGGAGCTTGGTTACATTAAAGTAAAGCAAGATACCTTTATTACCGTAAACGACATTCATAAATACCCTGACAACAAAGTGGTTATTATTTGTACTGGTGCGCAAGGCGAATCAAACGCAGCGCTTTCAAAAATTGTTACCGACAATCATCGCTTTGTGAAATTGCAAAAGAACGACACCATTGTGTTCTCAAGCTCCGTGATTCCAGGCAATGAACGAAGCATTCAGCGCTTGAAGGATAACCTGTACCGGAAGTGTGATAACGTGGTTCACTCCGACATGATGGAAATTCATGTAGGAGGACACGGTACCATTTTAGAAATTGAAGAAATCATCCGCCAAGTAAAGGCCACCTATATCTTACCGGTGTACGCCAACCATTACTTTATTAAAGAGGCGGCAAAAATTGCCTACCGGTTAGGCTATCCAGACAAAAATGTATTTGTAATGGATAATGGCCATGTATTAGAAATACCAGGTAAGGAAGAAGGTTTTCCAAAGCTTATCGCCGAAAAAGCCGATACCAGCTACGTCTTTATCGACGGTCTAGGAGTAGGAGACATTGGGCACGTAGTGCTTCGTGATCGCCAAATGCTTTCTGAAGACGGTATGGTCGTCATTACCGCGGTAGTGAATGGGAAAAGCAAAAACGTGGTAGGGAGCATCCAAGTAACATCTCGCGGATTTATTCATGTCAAGGAAAACTTTGATCTCATTAACGAAGTTAAAAGAAAAGTCCAAAAAGTGATTAAAGACAACACGAGTGCAGATACCTCTTTAGATTGGGAACTCGTTCGTAATCAAATTCGAGAGCAAGTAGGACAGTTTTTGTTTCAAAAAACAGAACGCCGTCCAATGGTGCTACCAGTAGTGATTGAGGTGTAAGACAGATCACTTAAAAAGCTCCCCAAAAGGGGAGTTTTTTAATATGGTAAAATAAGGGAGACAATATTTTAAATAATCACTATGTTCAAAATGTTTGAACGCTTCACAGGGAAACAAGATGAGGATGAGGCTATTTTAGATGCTGATCCTAAACCAGAAAGCAAGGAAGCTATTACTCAAGATTCAAACCGAGACTGGACTACTGTTCACGCTGAAGAAGAGCGACTCCAAAAAGAAGAAACTGAGGATCAAAATATCGAAGAAGACGAATTTGCCCGAGTTGGGGGTCCTGAAACTACAGAAGAAGGAGATAGAGCAGACCGAAATGAAAAAATTTATGACGATTCTTTTAGTATCGGCGATCCCGATAACTGGGGTGATGATGTGAGAGGGGAGACCCTTTATGATAAACAGGTTCAAGAAGCCATAGAAAAAGATGAGAAAAGTAGTGATATAAGGCCTTGGTTTAATCCAGAAATCAGAGGTAAAGATGAGGCTAAGGAAGCTTTAGCAGAAAAGTTTGACATGAAAATTGATAAAGAAGAGGACGCTCTATCAAAAGATAGAACCAGGTATGATTTAGATAGGGCTCGCGGAGGAAATTCTAAGCCTATACAAAAAGAAATTAAAAGAGAAAAAATTGTAGATCAGCTTGCAGATAATGATAACCATGACAATACCCAGGAGAGAC
>JANNCA010000292.1:0-2894 GCA_031386075.1 Oligoflexia bacterium | reverse complement strand
CGTACATCGTCTAATCACCACGGGTTTAAATAATCTCAATTAGTCCGTAGAGTAGCCTGTGAGATATTAAAGGAGGATTCTATGGAATACGAAGTGATGAGAAAGAAATTGGACGCCTATCGAAAGCCCAGCGGTCAATTTAGGCGTGTCAACGGTGACCTTTTGATAGAATTATTACGAATGTGGGAAATGCACAAAGGGCCCTCGGTTGAGGTCGCCAGACAGCTTGGGATGAAGAGTAAGCAGCTAGGGCGACTCGTGCAGGCTGCCCGGAAGATCGCAGCAATGACCGAAGCGGTCGATCCTGCCTTTCACGAGCTCCTGCCTCAAGATGTGCCTGAGGAAGCAATAAAAGGCGGGACGGGGATTGAGATGGTTTGGGGATCAGATAAAATCATTCGATTCCCAACAGTGGACACCTTGATGGATTTCTTAAAGAAGGCCTCATGATTGCCCTCAATCGAAGGACTAAGATTTTTGTTTGTAAAGAGCCCACGAACCTTCACCTTTCTTACGACGGTCTTTTCCAGAAGGTGAGAAAGATTCTCAAAAAGAACCCATTTTCAGGTCATTTGTTCGTATTTGTGAATCGAAGCAGAACCTCATGCAAGGTGTTGTATTACGATACAACCGGGCTAGTTATCCTGGGAAAACGGATGGAAGGCAATCGGCTATTTTCGCGAGTAAACCCAAGGTACACAAAAGAGCTCATGTTAACGGAATCAGAATTTGGACTCTACTTTGAGGGGGCCAATCTTGAGAAGCGATTCGTTGATACTGCAGTGTCAGTTAAGAAAAAAAGAATAAAATCATTGCCATTCCTAAAGGCTTGTTCAAGAGTGGGAAAAGATGGACCTACAACAAGAGCAAACCAAGCACGAAGCCCAGAAGCCCACCTATGAAGAGTTGATAGCTATTATTCGAGCTCAGGGCGAGACGATCAT
Source organism: Oligoflexia bacterium (assembly GCA_031386075.1). Lineage (GTDB taxonomy): Bacteria > Bdellovibrionota > UBA1018 > UBA1018 > UBA1018 > CAIYTD01. The sequence goes on along the minus strand of JANNCA010000292.1, from coordinate 1,950 downwards.
GCGTCAAGCCCAAATGATTCAGAAACTGGAAGAAATCATTCGACTCCAGGCTGAGGAGATTAAACTCTTAAAAAAAAGCTCTACGGCTCAAGCTCTGAACGGGGGAAGGGTAATCCACCTGGCATTTCAGGAGCCCAAAGTGGATCTAGCAGCTCAAGCCAAGCCAGTGGATCTCCAGAAGCTCCGTTGAGCACCACGCAGGCTAGGAGCGGTACCCAAGGAGCTTCTGGGGATTCACCTCAAGGCGGCGACGGACCTGAAAAGCCCAAGAAGCGCGTGAGACCTCTGTCGGAGCAATATCCTGATGCAGAGGTTCAAGATAAACACGTTAAATTTGACTATATTCCCATGTGTTCTTGCTGTAACAAGCCTATGGTGGATTCGGGCCTAGAAGAGGTCACCGAACAGCTCCATACAATCCCAGTCAAACATATTATTATTCGGCAACATCGACATAAGTACAGGTGTGCATCTGGCTTTTCAGGGCTTTTGTCAGCTCTTTTACCTCCAAGAATTGCTCCGGGTTCATCCCTGGCTGATTCGTTTATCATGTGGTCCGCTCTTTATAAGTTTCTCTATCTCACCCCCTCTGAGCGTTGTGCCAGGATGGTGTCACACAGCGGTCTTGACTGTTTTGCACCTCAACTCGTCTTAGCAGCTCAGCACTATTGTGCAGACTACCTAAGGCCTGTGTATCGGCGCCTCAAACGAGCAGTTCAGCAATGTGTGATCTTATACGCAGACGAGACTCCTCACCGGATGCTGGAAGGCGATGAATTAAACAGGTCATGGTATCTATGGGGATTTACTGGGGATAATGCGAGCTATTTTGAAATTCATAGTACTCGCTCAGGCTCGGTTGCCATTAAGTTTCTTGCTGATAGCCAGTGTCGCTTTCTGGTGACTGATGTGTATAGTGGATATATTCGAGCTGTGAGAGAGGCTAATGTTCTCAGGCGAACTCAAGGTCGCTCTGAGATCATCATGATTTATTGCAATTCCCACAGCCGTAGGCGCTTTACTGAAGCAGCCGTGAGTTACCCTGAAGAGGCTCAGTTTTTCATTGAGCAGTACGCTCATATCTATCGCCTTGAGGCTGAACTTAAGCTCTTAACCAATCATGAAGATCGAAATCAAAAAAGATCCAAAATGAAGGGTTATTTTGAAGCCATGGTAGCTAGGGCTCAGATACTTCGAGGGATTTTTTCAGATAAAAGTAGTCTTGTGAGAGCCATTGACTATTTTTTGGGGAATTATGAAGGATTAACTCAATTTCTAAAAAATCCAAACCTTCCGATCGACAATAACATTTCTGAGAGACAATTAAGATGTCCGGTCATCGGAAGAAAAACCTGGTTAGGGACTCATTCTGAGCGTGGCGCAGAGACAACCGAAATTTTGTTCACTATTTTCCAGTCTTGCAACCTTTCCAAGGTGAATGCGCCACGTTATTTATCAGCAGTAATTGAGGCGTTACTCAGAGGCGACCCTCCCTTCACTCCCCAGGATTATTTGTCAATATTGATCAATGAGAAAGCGGCATAAAAATCGCCATCTCTACTCGCTCTGGATCAATATTTAGCTATAGTGCTCCAGATATTCCTTTAGGGACAAGTGCTCCAGAAAATGTTTAGGGGTGCTAAAGATTTTGTCCCCGCACCCAGAAACATTTTCTGGAGCACTATAGTAACCCAGTAAAAAAATCGACTCATGTTGTTTTCTGAGATCCGTCCTTGAGTCTCTTTTATATCGAGGCAGCTGGGTCTATAGCGGTTGCGCTTTCTTCTTCCTTAGTCATGGTAAAAAAGCGAGAAGGTCCGTCGACCCACAAAAATCAGCTGATCTATCCATCTCCTAACTAAGGTATCAGGCTGTTTTTAATACAAAACCCGTGGTGATTAGACGATGTACCCTGACGGTGCGTTTGCTTATATAAAAGAGGCGACAGAA
>JANNCA010000236.1:0-2822 GCA_031386075.1 Oligoflexia bacterium | reverse complement strand
TGCTTGGAGAGTCTAGCAATTTTAAAAACACCGGCCTCTAGCCGGTTTTTTTTGCCCGGAAGAAGGCTATAATAGTTTTATGAACGAATCTACCCGCATCCTAGCCCAACTTGCCGAGGATTCTGAAAAACTACTAGAATCCGCGATTCTATATAATCTTCGACTTACCCCTGACCAACGCGTTGAGGCACATGAAAACGCTCGGCAACTCATGCTAGACCTCATGGAAGCGGGAAAGGTAGCTCGTCGTGAATCCCAACCTCAAAGCACTTCTTGAAAGACTTTTAGCCCACAATGTCGATTTCGTTCTCATGGGTGGCTTTGCTGCTTCCGTTCACGGATGCACTGTGGTCACCCAAGACATTGATATATGTGCGGCCATCACAGAAGAGGAAGTTGCCAAACTTCGTGAAGCATTGAAGGACTTACACCCTAAGCACCGAATGAACCCGAACGCTAAACATTCATTCTTGGAATACCCAGCGGAACTTAAAGGCACAAACAACATTTACCTCGAAACTGACTTGGGGGTACTGGACATTCTATCCCAAGCTCAACCTGCTGGAAGTTTTGCAGAAATTAAGAGTCGGTCTTTTGAAATCCCACTCTTTGGTCGAAAATGCAGAGTCATCTCAATTGACGACCTGATTGCAGTTAAAGAAAAGATGAACCGACCCAAGGACCATCAGGCGGTACGGGAACTAAGACTCATCAAACAAAAGTCTGAGACCTAAGTGGAATAAGAAACCGATTGAGGTACCTGGGCGCAGTGGAACAACATTGGAGCGCTGATGACTGAGCGCCGTGAACGTTTTGGATTTCAAGCCAAACGAGCATGTCGAGGAATTCAATTCTTTGTTTCAGCGCTAACTCTACCTCATTCACCTTTGCCACCCTGGGAATTGAACTCAACTTCAAAGGCTTTGATGGTTTCGAGGATGAGCTCCCAATCAGGGCGTCCTATTTCACCGTAAAACATATCCGCCATGAGTTCGTAATCTCTTTCAAGCTCACTCAGAACATGACCGAGAGGGGATAACTTCAAGGTGCCTTTTCGAGCAGTGTCATCATTTGCCCATGCAGACGCGAAATAAATATTTTTGTGATCAGAAACTCGATTTAAAAGACCCAGATCGCTCAGAGCTTTTTCTTTGATGGGCGAATTCAGTAGCTTAAAAAAGTCATAAAGATGTCGTGATAAGCTTGGTGGGAGCGGTTTCCCATCCGGCAGATGGGCATATTGATGAAGAGGGGTCGCTTTTTCCCAGAAAGTTCGCTCGGCATTCAGCACGCGGATTTCAAACTCAGTCTCTGTGACTCTTTCCGCCAACGTTTTTTTTACGAAACTTTGAATTTTATGATCGCTAACGGGCCAGTGCTCAGAGCGAGCTCCCATCTCAATTTTTACAGCTTGATGAATGTAATCCCCGCGTGGCGTGATATTTGGATATTCAAAAATAAGTGCTTGTGGATCTTTGGCATCAGGAATCAGGATTCCATCCTTCAGTGGTGCTAAGCCCATCGGCAATGCTCGCCTTGAGTGCCCGTCGCCATCTCGTTTTGAACGTAACTTGAGTAAGCCTTCGAGAGTTTTTCGAGCGCAGCTTTTTGTTTGTTGCTTGAAGTGGCTTTCTCGGGATCTTTTTCAGGGGTGTTGAACCCGAGAAAATCCTTTTCAATGGAAACACCAATATCCTCGGAAAACCTTTCGATGAGTCCATAGACTTTTGAGAGCGACGTGCCACCCTTGAAGGTCAGATGACTCTTGAGCTCGCTCAGCGAAAAAAGTCGCTCGAGCGTCCAAACCACCCAGAAGTCTTTTTCGATAATAGGAAATTGAATGTTGAGCTCGGTGGACGCCTCTCGAAAAAAGAGTTCCCTTTCAGCAAGCGATAGTCGGTGAAGTATCCTAGTTCGTTCTCCATCAGTTTGAATAGAAGCTCTCGAATCCAGTGAGGCGCGTACTGAATGTTTTTTTTAAAGTCTTTGCGGGTGGAACCTTTGAGAAGTTTTTTCACTTTCTCCAGCATGAAATCATCAACATGCTTCGGCCCCATGAACTTCAACGCCTGAATGAGAAGCGCTTCTCTTGATCCTGCCGCGAACATATTTTTAACCGTTGTTTTCCTGAAAACGACCTCAAGATTTTTGATCTTTACTTTCCCGGTAGGACCATTCGTAAGAAATGTAGCTCTACCTGGAACTTGCTCTGAGAAGCCGATGACATTGGCTGCGTATGCTCCGGTGGCCTGAATTTTAGCGCCACTCCTGTCGGCGTAAGCCTTCGCCACTGACTCAGTGGAGGGCGAAAGGAGTCCCAACACCTCATGGGTTTTGGGATAGTCATAAATGCCACGGAAAACGCGGCGGATGACTTTATCCTCTTGCAGGCGGGAAAGGGCGGTTCGTACCCCAGAGTCACTTCCAAGGTCGGAAAAATTATGAGCTGTAAAAACCCAACCCCTGCCATGGCCAAATATTCTATTTTTTACTGTATTCACAATACTTTTTACTGTATTCACAATACTTTGAGGCATAAAATTTCTTTCCATTCTGCTACTAGGTTAGCATTATTTGGTAGCAATAATAGTTGGCCGCACTGGGGAGGAAAAAAAATCGTCCAATTCACAAAAATAGCAACTTTTTGTGAATTCTCCCTCTGCAGGGATTTCAAATTTTAGGCCCCTACAACCCCAATTTTAGATTTCCAGCCTAAATAGGACAAAAAATGTCCTGATGAGCATATTTTTGCCCTATTTAGCTGTAATTGGGACAAAATCACGGCTATAATGTCCTAATTAAGCTAATCAAGACAAAATAAC
>JANNCA010000235.1:0-7246 GCA_031386075.1 Oligoflexia bacterium | reverse complement strand
GCGATCAGATGGGGGGAGTCTCCCTTAATTATTTTGGAAATCATTTGAACGTCAAATCCACTCATGCATTCTGATCTCGATGCAGATCGAATGGATTACCTCATGAGAGACGCTCATTATACGGGTATCAAATACGGACAGTTCGACAGAGAATATATCTTATCCAATTTGACCACCTTCGATGCCGGGCAATCTCAAATAGCTTTTGGAGTTCGAGAAAACGCAATCCACGCTGTAGAGGATTTTCTTATCGCTCGTTTTAGTTGGTATAGTCAGATCATCAAAAATCCTGGATCGGCGAAATTCGACATTATGTCGTCTCATATTTCAAAGGCCTTTTTAGAGCAGGATTTAATGCACCAATTCCATGACCTCCTCACCATGATCGAAGCTGGAGATGAACGATTTTATTGGTGGAATGATATTTACTTTATGAACAGGTGCCAAGAGATTCGGTACCAAAAACTGATTCAGGACTCTCGAATTTCGGAACTTACAGAAATGCTTCTCTATCGCCATCCTCCTAAAACAGTGAATCATCCTCTTTTTGCACATCGAATTTTAGCCGTAGACGCGAACGAAACTGAGAAGGAAAAACTAGTCCTGAAAATTAAATCTTTCGTAATAGAACTTGAAAGTGTCCTAAAAAAACATGGTACTGGAAAAGAATGGTTGCTTGCCGATATACCAGAGAAGGACGTGGTATTTACTAGAGGATTAGGACAGATTGTAAAAAAACGGACTTCTGACAATCTGTATCAAGAACGCGATCCAGTAAAAGTCGTTTCAAAATCTGGAAAACCATCTCTTTTGGTCGAACGCGACAACACTTTAATGAAACACCTTTCGGGCTTTATTAATTTTGTTCCCAGCGTTTATGCGAATGAGGCTGCAGTCGAACTCTTGCGTTCCAGAAATCTAATCGAATGAGAAATATTGTGAAAATCAATGTCTTATTGTAGACTTCATTTCATGCTTTACCCATTTCTTCGATGGTTGGTTTCAGCATTTGCACTTCTCTTGACGGCCTATATTGTTCCTGGCTTTAAGGTCAAAAATTTTTCATCCGCTTTGTTTGCGGCGCTTTTGATTGGGCTTGCGAATATTATGATTCGTCCCGCACTCGTTTTTCTCACATTTCCAATTCATGTTTTAACCTTTGGACTTTTTAACTTCGTAATCAACGCCATTATTTTAAAAATTTGTGCGGCAGTGTTAAAGGGATTTGAAATTACGAGCTGGACTGCAGCCTTAGTAGGAGCCGTTCTCTTGGCGATCATCGGAACAGGCCTTCACATTCTCTTAGTCTAGGGTACGCTCTAGCGTTCAAGAAAATGTTTTCGTGCGTGGGATCAAAATCTTTAGCGCAGAAAAGCATTTTCTTGAACGCCTTGCCCTAAAAGGTAATCTTAAGATCTATAGAGTCCGAACTTCAATCCTGACCTCTGATTTTCACCTCTTCCATGAACTCTCCTGAAATTTAACCCGGTATTCGTCGTTATTTTACGGCACTTCTCCTGCAATGAATGTCAATTATGAGAATTTTTGCACCCCTGAACAGCGAGCCTCTCCCCTTGTTACAAGAAATTGAAATTGCGACATTCTTTCAGCTCCCCAATTTTCACATCATCGGTTTACCCAATCCTGAAGTCGCCGAGGCAAAGGAAAGAGTTCGAGCCGCGATTGATGCGAGCGGTTTGAAGTTCCCTAAAAAACGAGTCGTCCTCAATCTGTCTCCTGCTAGTATTCGAAAGAAGGGAACTGGACTGGACCTGGCTATGGCCTTGGGCATCCTCTTAAGCGAGGTTCAATCAGTCCATCTCGTGGGAGCTTGGGGTGAGCTCAGCTTGGACGGGTCTGTCAAACCCGCTGGCCAACTCACTCGCTCCATCTATGCTGCCTGGAAAGGTGGACTTTCACATCTCTTCGTAAGCCAATTAGAATTGAGCGAGGCCGTTGAAGCCTTTGAAATGATTCGAGAAACTCAGGAATTCTCCGACCTGCCTCCCCAGATCGTTCCAATCGGATCACTCGGGGAAGCATGGAAACTTCTTTCCACAGGCCATTTATCCGAAGGTAGTCGTTTTGGTGCTTCTGGAAGCTCTGGGTCGGATCCTGTCACAACCTTAAATCCCTATTCTCAGAGGCAAAAGTTCCCCATCCAGAACTCACAGATTCACCCCACCCCACCTTCAAGGGTCCGTCATTCAGACCTTCTTCCACTCACACCTGCCCTGGAAAGAATCATCGGAGTATCGGCCTCAGGACTTCACCATATTCTCTTGCTAGGACCTCGCGGCGCCGGAAAAAGCCACGCGCTCGAGTGGCTCATCGCACTTCAGCTTCCGAGTTCATCGCGAGATCAGGTTCAAAGGCGCCTTTCAAGAGAACTGAATCCTCTCCACTCGAACGAACCCAGTAGCAGCAGCCCTGGCCTTGTCGCAAGAAGAGTGAGTGCCCAAGTTAGGCCAGGCGCCCTAGTCGGAGGAGCAACTGCATTTGCCATTCGCCCTGGAGAGTTCTCCCTTGCCCACGGCGGTCTTCTTGTTGCCGATGAATTACCCGAATGGGCTCGAGATAGCCGAGAGGCCTTACGTGAACCCCTAGAACGAGGTCAGGTGACCCTCACTCGCACTCAAGGAGCTTTAGAATTACCTGCGCAGTTTCTTTTAGCAGCGAATGGCAATTTCTGCCCTTGTGGAGGATGGCCACCCCACTTCCCACTCCCACCCGAGTGGACTCAGCACCCAAAAGCACTTCAAAAGTGCCGCTGCACTCGATCAGCTCGCTCGAACTACCTGTCCAAACTTTCTGGACCCCTTCTGGATCGAATTGACCTCGTTGCTTTAGTAGCTCCACCTTTCCAACCTCATCAGACCTTAAAATCAGATGAAAACCCACTCAGCAAACTCCAAGAAAGAGTTCAAAAAACAAGAAACACACTATTAAGCAAATGGGGTAAACCCCCAGGGTTACTTACTGGACTCGAAATTGAAAAGATCATTCAATCTCAAAGCACTTCACATGCTGAGCAAACCCAATCGTTAAGAGCGCGACATAAAATTGCGAAGCTTGCACTCACTCTCGCTGCCTGGGACTCTCTAGAGGAACCTCGTCCGTCCCACTGGCTCGAAGCTAGCTATTATCGTCCCGAAAGATTTTTGGATGATTCCTGAGGGCGGGTCCAATTACCTGAAATCCTCTAAACTCTCTCGGGATGCGCAGGAGAGGAAAAAGGTGCGAGTTGGGGTCCGCCTGTCGAACTTGAAATCTCGATTTCGAATCAAAAAACACTCTGATCTCTCAAAATCCTGCCACATTTTTTGCTTTAACTTCTTTTATGGCTTCTGTGATTGCTTTTATTTTTTCACTTTTGTCACTCATTGCGGCCGTAAGTGATGCGGGACTTGTTAACTCCGGGAACCGGGATCTAAAATCGCAACAAGTCCCGACCCAGAACTTACCTCATCCCCAAAAGGAACCGATTTGCATTGCCCCTACACTTTGCCATCGTACGGGTAGAGATGGGTGTTGGGCGCAATTCCACTTTGACTCTCAACACACGGTTTGCCTTCCTCATACGGTTTGGATTCAATGGCTAAAATCCGCTTCTCCCCAACTGATTTGCCAAAACCCCGCTTTCCCTTGGAAAGTCAAATCACCTCTCCAATCTGAGTTCCATTCAGAACTGAAAAAACCAACCCACTTAGTTCAAACTCTTGTTAAACTCTACGCTTCTCCAACCCCCCGTTACCCAGTTTGGATGATTCTCCTCTGGCAAAAGATCGAGGTTGCTCGAGAATCCACCTCCTTGCTTCTAAGTCCCTCAGACACTTTGGGCATTCTCCGGAGCCTGCTTGTGAACGAAGGAAGTCAGCTCGAACCCTTGCCGCTCTTGCGAAAAATAGGTTTCGTTCACCTGATTTCAGCGACAGGAATTCATCTCTATGCGGCATCTCGTTGGTGTGACGCCGGAGTCCGGAAAGCTACTTTTTTTTTCAAAGTACCCATTCGATTAGGACTCTTCCTCAGCAGGTTATTACAACTTTGCCTCTGCTTCTCCATTTGGCTTCTGAATGGAGCTCGACTCGGAATGATCCGACCCTGGTTGATGATGATCATTAAGCAACTCGGTCAATTTCTTGGGTTGAGCTGGATCAGAGGTTCTCCCCTGTTCTTGGCCCTATTGTTCGACATTTTACTCACCCGTCGTCAACCAGCACAATCCGTGGATTCGGGCCGTTGGATCTATGCTTTAGCGGTGGGTGGAGGACTGATTGGATATCAGGCTTTCACCTCCCCCGGCAACCACCCCAGAACAACTCAGGAACAGAACAAGAGGCATTTGGGTTTGGCAATCGGTTCCTGGCTTTTAATTGGGATTTATGAATGCTGGGAGTCCGGCACAGTCGCACTTGCGACCCCTTTTTTGAGTTTAATTTCTCTACCGATACTATGTGGTGTCGTTTACCCGATCTTGCTCATTTGCCTGTTTTTCAAGGCAATCGGTGTTCACCTATTCTTCCCGTACCTCATCCAAATCACAGCCGGTTCTCTCCATTTTTTAATTAGATTTCTCACCCAAGTCACTTTGTATCCAGGAAATCTGATTCTGATTCCTCGCTGGGCAATTATCACAGGACTTCTCGGCTCTGGATTCGCACTAATCATTCATCAAAAATTTCAATTAAAAAAATCATTCTATTTTAAAAATAAATATATTTTATTCACAATTATACTGATCTTAATTTTAACCTCTAGATATTTTTTATTTATTTTAGACTCAAGCAACTTCAAAAGTCCACTCGAAGCGGAACAAGTTGTACAACTCGACGTCGGACAGGGGGATTCTGCTCTTGTTTTTACAGTCGGGGGGAGGCAAGCAGGACTGATCGACACTGGATCTCAGAAATCGCTGTCAGACCTTCGATGGCTAGAAACTTTAGCTCAAAGACAAATTCAAAAGTTGTCTTGGGTTGCCCTTACCCACTTAGATGAAGACCACTCTGGTGGTTTGATTCGACTGACCCGCCTGATTGAAATCGAATGCATCGCATTTCCTTCGGCCTACCTTGCAACAGAAAAGGGAAAGTTCCTAGCTCGCTCTCTTTTAGCAATGGGAATCAAAATTTCTGACTGGAATTCCCCTTTAGCCTCGCCGTTAAGCCCACTGTGTATTCCATTTCCAACCCTGCCACCCAACATTCACAGCTCGGTTAAACACGCCAACGAAGTGATGGGAGCCATTTGGATTCCTTTAATTTCGGGTGGATTCTATTTGAACGGGGGAGATGCCTCTTCTACTGATGAACTTCGAATTGGAAAATGGGCAGAACAACTGTCTTTCAATAGAACTCACCCTAGAATTTTAAAAGTCAGTCACCATGGTTCAAAAACATCAACCTCTAAAAAACTAGTCCAAACCCTGAAAATCGATCAAGCTTGGATTTCAGTCGGAAAAGGAAATCGATATGGCCACCCGTCTTCGATCACCTTAGAAACGCTCAAGGAATTTCATGTTCAGATTTACAGAACCGATCGAGACGGAACGATTCGAGCTTTTCAATTACACTAAAAGCCGGCCCCCATCGACCACAAAAACATCTCCGGTGACCCAGGCCGCGTCGTCACTTAAAAAAAATCGAATTGCCCCGGCAATATCACGGGCTTCCCCGACACGACCCAGAGGAAAACTCGCACCTTTTTTAGCATAGAACTGTTCCATCTCCGATTTATTCGCGTGATAAGTCTCATGGAGGGGTGAACGAACAATTCCAGGGCAAATACAATTCACCGTAATATTGTCCTTCCCTAATTCTTTTGCCAATGTCCGTGTCAGCTGAATCAGAGCCGCTTTAGACACCGAGTAAGCAAGAGCAAAATGATTCGGAAGAAGACCTGCGGTGGACGATACATTGACGATTCGTCCTCCCTCGGGATTCTTGGCCAAAATTTGCATCACAGCCTGAGTCAGCAGAAAGGGACCCTTCAAATTAACATCCATTGCCTCGTCCCAGGTCTCCTCTGGAGTGTCCATGAGCCCACCCAAAGGGTAAATCCCAGCATTATTGACGAGGCCATAAATACCTTTATAGCTGCCTGCAATCTTCTCTACTGTCTTTTTAATCTGACTTGAGTCCCGCAAGTCACAGGTAAAGATACTCACGTGCTCAGAACTTCCCCCTAAAACTTCTGCAGCCGACTCTAACTTCAGCCGGTTGCGCCCCAAAAGGACCAGCCGATAGAGTTTAGATTCGAGAAGCAACTTCGCGGTCGCCAGGCCTATGCCGCTTCCACCGCCTGTAATAATCACGGTTTTGAGGTGCGCTCGATCACGTTCTAAGGTCATCGGTTGATACAATACCAGAAATCTAAGAATCCAGCCAGAAAACCAGAAATTTCAAAAACTTGCTAACCCACCAGGGAGTATAGTATACTGATTTAAACTGTTATTATCGACAACCCAATAAAAGGAAATGAATTTAAAGTAGATAAACTTTATAAATTCCAAATAGTTACATGAAAGTGAGACAATTTTTCAACATTGTAAAATCGCAAAGGAAGCGACTCAGCCTACTGAGCCTAACGCTCGGATCACTGTTCACTGCATCGGTGCAAGGCTGCGCACTTTATTCTCCTTCAGGATCTCACCCCGTCGTTACGACCTGCAATATTCCTTCTGATGAGAGCGGAACTATTACCGGACACTGGCTCGCCACACCCATTCCCATTGCCTTCCATCAGGGCGATTTTATTGCTACAGAACTCACGTCAATGACCGCCGCAGCCGATATTTGGAACAAGTTCTTCACAGCCAGCCTGTCCCTCAAAACGCTCGATTACGGAACTAGTGCGGCGAACCCAACCCTATCTCAAGTGGCCAATCCCACTGGCGGTGGCTCTCTTTGCGGCCAAGGTCTTGGAATTCTTCAAGGAACTAAGTTTGTTGGAAACGCAGTCGTCTATAAAAATAGTCGCTGGCCAGTCAATTACCCTGCAACGGCGATGGCTTTGACAACGACCTGTTTCTTTCCTCAAGCCCAACCCTATCCCACGTTCTACATGGCGATTATGGAGATTAATTATCAAAATTTCTTTGTGCAAGGGACTAAAATCCCAGATCTTCAGTCCATTGTGACTCACGAATTAGGTCATCTCCATGGACTCAATCATTCCTGCGAAGGATTCACTAAAAGTGGAACACCGAATTGTACTGATCCAAATATCAATCCGGACTATATTAACG
>JANNCA010000064.1:0-3559 GCA_031386075.1 Oligoflexia bacterium | reverse complement strand
GCGACCGATCCGCGGTCTGGTTATTATGCGTCATTTGTTGGGGATTTTGCGAGCGAAGGACTTGGGTCGACAGTTTCTGTTCATCGCCTGAATTGGACTGGAGAGATCCTGTGGAACTACAGAGATTTTGATCCACCTCTTTGGATCCTGGGCCTGCGGGGCGGCTTTCGGACCACGCTTTCATCGGAACGTCCTGGTTTTTCTTCGCGCATTCCGGCCAATTTCTTCTGGTACCTAGGGGGTTCAATCGACCTCCGAGGTTTTCCCCTTCAGAGCCTTCCATCTTTGGGTGCGATGACGGCATTTTATTTGGATCCAGAATTTCGTTACGCGGACCTTTCCCTTTTTGGTATTCAGCCGTTTGTCTTTTGTGATCTAGGAATCCTGGGGACCGGGTCCCTTATGCTCGATTCGCCCCTTTTATATTCGCCCGGATTAGGACTCCGATATAAATCTCCTTTTGGCGTATTTAGAACAACGCTTGCACGAGGGTTTCCTATGAGTACACCGGGAGGGTGGAATTTCTATTTTAGTTTTGGGGAGGAATTTTGAAGGTTGTTCTAAAATTAATTTTGAAAATAAGTGGCAGCTTATTAGTCCCTAGTTTTGTTTTGTTGATGGCCCTTCTGGGGTTTCCTCAAGTGTTGATTAACGATCATTTCTTAGGTGTTTTATCTCATTTGATGAATAGTTCTGGCATTTTGGTCTCTTGGAAGCAGGGGCATGTGGCCGTCGAATCTCGTGGGCTTTTTGTCAAGAGGGTTCGTTTTATATTTAATAATATTTGTATAATTTTACCGGATAAAAATTTAACTGTTTGCTTTGATAAAGTGAACCTGGAAGCAACTGGTGGGTTAATAGGGGTTAGACCTCGCCTGATTGAGTTGGGGCCTATGGAGTTTTTGGCGGGACGAATTCAGTATTTCATTTCCCAAACGAAAGTTTCCAAGGGTAAAAAAGATGAAGAAAAACCGAAGTCTAAAGACTGTTGGATGCCTGCCTGGCTTGCGGGCGTCCGCCTGCTTCCTTGGCACATCGAAATCCGAAACTGGAGAGTTATGAATGGCACTGATCAATTCGAGGGCAATCTAGAACTCACAAGTTGGATCGCTCGAAAAGGTGAAGTGAGAGTGTCAGTCCGGAGTCGAGTCGAAGTCCAACCAGCTTCTCAACATGTGGATCTTGAGCTTGATCTTGAGAGCGGATTGGATGTTTTGTCGATGGAAAGATGGAAGATTGACGCGCGAGCAAGAGCCCGGTTGGCGAACGGAGCTCGTTTCCGCACTCATTTGAAGTTCAGTCCACGGGTCGAAAAATACTATTCTAATAATTATTTATCTTACACCTATAATATTGATGCAAGTTATCTTAAATCTAAAGCAATGGTTGAGATGAAAGTTTCGGGCGAAGCTAGTCCTGATAGTGTAGTTGCTAATCTTTCGGGTACCGGCACAAGGTTGGTGGCATCCACAAAAAAATTTTGGATCAATAGCTGTAAAATTAAGCTCTGGCGGGAGGAATCCATGAACCCACCTGGAAATTTGAATATGAACTGCCCTATAGAAGCTGAGATTTCCGTTCCTACTTGGGGAATTTCTCCGGTTCCGATACCAAGTCGCGCAGGGGGACGTCTAGTTGTTGACCTTAAAAGTAGTGCCTTTCCACCCGCCGGAGACTCGATCGTCGAGGGAAAGGTGGCGGTAGAGTTAGTTCCGATTCTGACTCCGATCTTCCAAGGAAAAGGTAAAATTGAAAGTCAGGTAAAGGGAGTCCTCGAAGATTTTCCGCTTGGTTGGAAGCTGAATACTGATGTGGGACTGCAAGTGGTAATTCCTCAGTTTCAGAATTTCGTTAAGCAGCTTTCCAATACTCCCTATGATGTTTGGGCGCCACTTCGTGTTTTGAAAGGCATCATTAGATTGGACGTTACCGGCAAGTTTGATGCAAGCCAAGGCTCCGTTCCGGACCATTTACAGACTCTCTTGGTTTCCAGAGATCAAGAGCTAAATGTAGATGCCAATGGGATTCTTCAGATCCGAAACATTCGTTCCTCTCCGTGCGCTCATTTGAATATGGATGTGGCTCTGAGCAAAATCCAGCTTGAACTTCCTCCTGTTCCCAAGCTTCCTTCACCATCTCAGCCTAAACCAGATGCATTCCCGACTTTTCTTCCAAACGGACAGATTCATTCAGGACCACTGACTCAACAAAATCAGAAGTCTGGGGCACAGCAGGTGCCCAGAGTTCAAGAACCGATCTTCACTTATGCCGTTAAAATTCACACTGTTGATGATAAAAATCCGATCAAATTCTTGAGTTCACAAGTAAAGACCCCTATACCGCTTGCAGTTAATCTTGCGCTTTCGACCGATGTTCCATTAAGTGGAGATGTGAGGGTCTTAGCATTTCCACTTGAGCTCTTTAGGCGGAAGGTTCAACTCGAATATCTCAATCTCAAATTCACTTTAGGTTCGAAAGACACTGCATTGAGTGGAAAGATTCAGGTTCCTTACACAGATTATATGATTACGATACTATTACTAGGGACAACTGAAAAGCCACTTCTTCGATTTATGAGTGATCCGCCTCTTCCAGACGATCAAATTGTCGCGGTGCTTGTTTTTGGGCAGCCTCTCGAAGCTTTGGATCCGGATCAACAGCAATCCGTGGGTAGCTCTCGTGCAGCGTTACGTCAGGGAGTTTTAAGCTTGTTCTCCCTTTATTATCTTTCCTCACTCAATATAGAGAGAGTTGACTACGATCCAGGCACTCGCACAGCTTCTTTGCGCTATCGTTTATCCGAAGGGACTTCACTCAACGTAAGTGAGGGTTTAGGAGGAGGTCAATCGAGTGTTGGGATACGTAAGCGTCTGAGTAAGCATTTAGCAATCACGACAACTTTGAATAACTCTTCCGAACAGCAGGCTAACAGAACTCTCAGCACGTTTCTTGAGTGGGCGTATCAATACTGAATGGGCCTGAATGGGATCGATAAAGATTGATCACCTATTGAGTAGAAGAGATCGAATCCGGAGTTCGCGATATTTGGCGCGAGATCAAGATCTCCCTATTAGAAAGAATGATACTTGTAAAAACGAATGGAAAGCGTCTTAATAGTTCCATGAAGTCTTCACCCACTGCCGGTCGACAACTATCGTTTGAAGCAAAGCTCGAAAATTGGGCTGAAGGAATGGATTACTGCGCGGTTCCAGTCCCGGTGAAAATCACACAGGCTTTGGGAACTCAAGGCCCCGTCTTAGTCATTGCCCGGGTGAATAACTCAGAGCCATTCAAGGTGAGCCTGTTTCCTGTTGGCAACGGAATGCACTACATTCGCATTAAGGCTAAAATTCGAAAAGAAACAAAAACCAAAATCGGCGATCGGGTGCACTTAAGTATTATTGTTCTCGATCGGGCTGATGTCAGTTATCCAGATGATCTGATCATTGCTCTGAAGGAGGCAGGAGTCACCGAGGAATTCAAGTCTCTCCCTCCCGGCGAGCAAAATTTTATTCTTCGGTGCATCGATGACGTGGTCAAACCAGAAACTCGGAAGAAA
>JANNCA010000207.1:0-12845 GCA_031386075.1 Oligoflexia bacterium | reverse complement strand
CTCGAACTGCTTCGATCTGTAGGTATTCCTGTGGAACAGCTTACGATTACCAGTTAATGGATTTGAACTCGGGGGAGGTTCGCATGAAAATTCTAGAAACTCACAGAACTCAGCGGCTGATGGGTAAAGCCGCCGCCCTTTTTACTTTTTTTCTACCTAGTAGTCTACCTGCCAGCGTTGATTCTACCGCTCCCTTTCCGATCACACACTCTTTGAGTCGCCCTACGTCACTATCCAAAGAAGAGGCGACCCAACGGACCAAGCAAATTTCTCAAATCTCTTACACCCTATGGCTTGGGATTGAACCAGAAAGGTCCCAATTCGACGCAAGAGTGGTCATCCGTTTTGACCTTAAACAAAAAGCAAAAGATCATGGAAGCTCAGTTTTTCTGGATCTCGAAGAAGGAACGCTTCGATCTATTTTAGTCAACGGTTCCCCTCTCACAGATTTATCCCGCAAAGACCGCTTCGACGGTCATCATATTTATTTCAAACTCAGCGAACTGAAGCCGACTGCAAACCGAATCGAAATTTCCTACACTCATCCGTTCAGTACGAACGGCAACGGTCTTCACCGATTTAAAGATCCTGTCGACAATAAGGTCTACTTGTATTCGGATTTCGAACCCTACCATGCTCACCGCCTTTTCCCTTGCTTTGATCAACCTGACCTCAAAGCCTCTTATGAGCTAACAGTTGAAGCCCCCAACGACTGGACCGTCATTTCCAATACATTAGAGCGAGAAACCAACAACGTAGACGGCCGAAAGAGCTGGGCCTTCCCTCCCTCTGCTGTACTTAGCCCATACGTCTTCGCTGTTCACGCCGGACCCTATGCGAGCTGGAAGTCAACTGCCCAAGGAATTCCCTTAAGGTTGTTTTCACGTCAGTCATTGGCAAAATATATCGATTTCAAAGAATGGTTTGAAATTACGAAACAAGGCTTAGACTTCTATGGAACCCAATTTGGATTTCCGTATCCCTTTCCCAAGTATGACCAAATCATTGTCCCTGATTTTAATGCCGGAGCTATGGAAAATGCAGGGGCTGTGACTTTTTCGGAGAAATTTATATTCCGCACCCGCACCACCCAAGATCACCATCGACGACGCGCAGACACAATCCTTCACGAAATGGCCCATATGTGGTTTGGCGATCTGGTGACGATGCGTTGGTGGAACGGACTTTGGCTCAACGAAAGCTTTGCTACTTTCATGGCCGCAACAGCAGTCGACCAGGCAACGGAATTCAAGGAAAGTTGGCAGTCTTTCTTTAGCAGCGTCAAACAGTGGGCCTACTGGGAAGATCAACTCACGACGAACCATCCCATTGAATTGCCCGTAGCCGACACGGAGCAAGCAGAAGCTAATTTTGACGGGATCACTTACGGAAAAGGAGCTTCTTCTCTTAAACAACTCCGTTTTTATCTCGGCGAAGAGGACTTTAGAGAAGGCCTACAGCGTTACTTTCAGAAATACGCTTTCCGAAATACAAGCATTGGAGACTTTATCAAAATGCTTTCCGAGGCCTCAAGCCAAGACCTGAGCAAGTGGCAGCAACTCTGGCTCCAAACTCCAGGACTCAACACAGCTCAGGCTACTTGGGAGTGTACAGCTGAGAGCACGCCAGACAATTCAAAAAAGTCAAAAACACTCAAAAATTCTCTTAAAATATCAAAATTCGAAATCATTCAAGGCGGAGAAATTCTACGCCCTCATCGAACTCAGGTCGCCCTCTATCAATTTACAAAAAATCGAAATCCAAGTACTGCAGCCCTGAACGTGACCCAAAAATTAAACGTGACCTACTCGGAAGCAAAAACACCTCTTAAAGAAGCGATTGGCCTGCCCTGTCCCGATCTAGTCTTTCCCAATTTCGAAGATCAAGACTATGTCAAAATCGAGCTAGACCCTAGCTCACTCAAACGAATTGAACTTCACCTCGCCCAAATGAACGAGCCTTTTTCGCGCCAAATGCTCTGGCACACCCTCTGGGAGATGGTCATCGATGGAAAGTATCGACCCCAAGACTATGCTGACTTAGTCCTCCTTCATGGCAACCATGAAAAAAACACTCAAATCCTTTCTAAAATTCTTCCTACCCTCACCGCACCTACTCTCAATCGAAGTTCCGTTGTGAAGTTTTTAACAGGTGAACTGAGGTTAGAGTATCAAGGCAAAATAGAAGCTTTTATCCGAAGGCACTTGATCTCAGCACCTCCCGGGAGTGACCTCCAACTGATTTGGTACCAGGCATTTTTGGATGCCGCGAACTGCTCAGCGGCGTCTCATGAAGTCATTCAGTCAGTGCCTCAATCTTCCTGCCATTTTGCGAAAGCACTCCTTGAGAAAAAATCAAAGCTCAAAGGATTTGACCTCGACCAAGAGCACCGCTGGGAACTGATTCAAGTACTGGCTCGAAACGGTTATCCAGGAGCACAGGGCTGGATAGAAGCCGAACTTAAAAATGACTTAACTGACATGGGGCAAAAAGCAGCGATCGCTGCGGAAGTATCCATTCCCGATCCAGAACTCAAAGATTTTTGGCTCAAAAGACTCACGAGTGCATCACCCAACCTATCCATAACTTCGCCTGCGAAATCTGTGACTCACTCTCTTTTCGCCTCAAAAACTCTCTCTCTCTCTCAGCTTCGAGAGGCTATGTGGAACTACCCTCTCCTCGGACAAGAAAAACTTATTCAATCCTCCACCCGTGCGTATTTTGATACCCTTTCTAAAATTGCTCTTTCATCTTCGATCGAAGACGAGCACTACTCAAAAGTTTTTGTCAAAGCGATGTTTCCCGCCCTTTGCGATCCAGAAGTCATTCGGCAGACAACATCATTACTCAACACCCACTCAGATCTCCCTGCCTCGGTGACCAAAACACTCAAAGTGAATCGTCAAGAAGAAGAGCGATGCATTCGGGCGCGAGAAAAGGCTCGACCATGAAACTCATTTCCTGGAACGTCAATGGGATACGTGCTGCAGGTCGTGCCCGATTTGTCGATTGGTTTGAAACCGAAAAAGCAGATGTCGTTTGCATTCAAGAAACAAAGGCCCATCCGGATCAACTCACGGAAGAACTCCTTCATCCGAGCCGATACCACTCCTTTTGGCACTCCGCTCAGAAGGCAGGATACAGTGGGGTATGCATTTACTCAAAAATAGAACCCCTTCGAGTCCAAGTGGGAATCGGAATACCAGAAATAGACCAAGAAGGGCGCGTACTCATATCTGAATATCCTTCTTTTCTACTCATCAATGCATACTTTCCGAATAGCCAGCGAGATCACGCTCGACTCGATTATAAATTATTTTTTTGCGCAAAAATACTTGAATTCTGCAAAAATTTTCGTGATCAAGGCAAAAATGTTATTTTATGCGGAGATTTTAATATCGCCCATCGAGAGATCGATCTCAAAAACCCAAAGTCCAACCAGGATAACGCAGGATTCCTCCCACAAGAGAGAGCCTGGATGGACAAGTTTCTCAAAGGGGGCTATACAGACACGTTTCGTCACTTCAACCCAAATCCGGAACACTACACCTGGTGGAGCTATCGACCTGGAGTGAGGGACAAAAACATTGGATGGAGACTCGACTATTTCGTTGTGAACGATGAATTCAATGCAAATTTAAAGAACGCGCTTCATCACCCCCAAGTCAAAGGTTCCGACCACTGCCCGGTGTCACTGGAAACCATAGATTAAACCACAAACGTCCGCGCCTTGACCTCACAACTTCAAATAGAATATAAACACATTAATGATTACCACGAGTATTTTTGAGAAAAAATTTATCGCGGAGAAGGCTCGATCCATCAAAGCCAGTAGAATATTAGAAATTGGAGCATTCAAAGGAGAAACCACCGCCGTCCTGAGCGAAATTGCCTCCCACAATGACGGTTATGTAATCGCAGTGGATCCAATGCAATGGGCATCTCATCCGGCAAGCCTGGGAGAATTCATCGATAAGTGGCTCCACCCTCACTCGTATGAAGACGCCTTTAGAAGAAATACGAGTCGAATTCCAGGATGCCCGATCAAGCTCTACAAAAATCTTTCAACCGACTCAGAACTCCTCAGCGATCCATCGGAAACACTCAGAGAGTTCGACTTAGTGTTCATCGATGGGGAACACACTTACTCGGGTGCACGGAATGACCTTCAAAACTGGGGAACCCGAGTGCGAAGCGGCGGACTCATTCTCATGCATGACGTCCGGCCCCGATTTCCTGGTGTCATGCGAGTATTCGAAGAATACTCTAAACTGCCTTCGATTCGAGCCCATTGGCCAAAAAAAGGTTCAGTGGGAGTTCTAGAGATTTTAGTTCAACAAAGCTAAGAGATCCTCTCGGGTCAGTGAGGCAGCCGAACCGGCCTCTTCAAGAACTGAAGCAGCTGTTGCACGTTTTGATTTCTGAAGGTCTAAAATTCGTTCTTCGATCGTTTCCCGAGCGACGAGCCGGTGAATGAGGACTGGGTTTGTCTGGCCAATTCGATGCGCCCGATCGGCCGCTTGATCTTCGACTGCAGGATTCCACCAGGGGTCCATTAAAAAAATATGATCAGCAGCGGTCAAAGTAATCCCTATCCCCCCTGCCTTCAGGGAAATCAAAAATACTGAGGGACCCGTCACACCTTGAAACTGGGCAACTACTTGTTCTCGGTTTTGGGTGGATCCATCCAACCTTAAAAACGAAATCCCTCGTGCAATGAATTGGGGTTCAATGAGGTCTAAATAAGAGGTCCACTGTGAGAAAACGAGCGATCGATGCCCACAGGCAATCGAATCCGTTAAGGTCTGCAACAGTAATTCAATTTTAGATGACGGGGCAGTTTTTTGACCCATCGTCCCCGGCACTAAGGCTACATGACAACAAGCCTGCCTCAGCCTCAGCAAAAGCTCTAGGACTGCAAAGATACTCCCCCCCTGACCTTTTCCAGCACCTTCCAGCTTTTCCAAAACTTCCTGGCGAGTTGAGACGAGGAGTGCATTATAAATCTCCCTCTCTTCTGCCGAGAGTTCACACTCTAAAACGATTTCCGTACGGGAAGGCAGATCGATGGCGACATCCCGCTTCAATCTCCTGAGAATAAACGGTTTGACCTTTGCCCTTAGGCGCTGCCCTGCTTTCTGATCTCCTCTAGACATGGGATTCGCATACCGCTCTTGAAACCCCTCTAGGGTTCCCAAAAGCCCCGGATTCACAAACTGAAACTGACTCCACAGATCCTCTAAACGATTCTCCAGAGGTGTGCCACTGAGCGCCAGCCTAAAGTCAGCCCGAAGTGTGTGAACAGCACGGGTCACCTGACTCTCGGGATTTCGAATGACTTGGGCCTCATCCAGGACAACGGTGTCCCACTTTTGGCGATTCAGCAGGTCTCGATCCATGCGCATGAGACCATAACTCGTCAGCGTTACCTGCACGGCCGAGTTCCACTGACGCTGATTTCCATAATAAACTGAATAAGATAATCCGGGTCTAAATTGTTCGATCTGTTGAGACCAGCTGAATAAAACGCTGGTCGGACATACAATCAGCGTCCGCCCACGAATGGCACAGAGGGCTTGCAAGGTTTTCCCCAAACCCATATCATCGGCCAACATTGCGCCCATATTTCCTGCTCTCAAAAAACAAAGCCAATTAATGCCTTGTCTTTGATAAGGACGGAGAGTTGCCTTGAGATCGACAGGAAGCTCTGCTTCGGAGATTCCGTCGACGTGGTTCAATTGCTCCTCGAGCTTTTTATAGGTGTCCGGATAGACCTGACCCATTTCTCTGCAAAGCTGCGCAACCTCGGGAATGAGATAAGGAGGCAAGACTGCTTGAGAGACTGACTTAAATGCCAATAACTCCTCGACTCGTTCTGCATACCGGGTCAGCCAATCCTTTGGCAATGGCGCCCACCCTCCGCCAAGAAGTGAGACATAATTTTTATTTTCCCTCCAAGCCCGAAACACCTGGTCTGGGTCTGCTGCACCTTCACCCCTGGAAGATCCAAACTGAATTCGAAAACCATCCGAGTTGATTTCTATTTTGGGGTTGAGCTCGCCATGCAACGAAAAGGCGGGAAGGCCAGTGCCGCTCAGCTCCCACTCTTGTGCCCTTAAAAGAAAATCCACTCCAAGTTCTCCTTCAAATTTTGCCTTTTGGCCTGGCGAAAGCTGAAGGTCCATCTGAAGTTTTCGGATGAGCCTTTTTTCCTCCTCCGGGTCCGACACCAGAATATCTGTAGTAGAACCTTGAGACACTGGATATTTAAAGGCGGGAATCACAGTCAGAACCTCTAAATCTCCCTTCAAGGATTTTTCCAATTGCAAAACAATCTGAGGAACCACTCGCCGCGCTTGAGGCAAACGCTGACTCAAAATCTGAATGGAAATCTTCTTTTCTAATCGTGGCAGTATCTCGGTCACAAGGTATTTCACATTGGAATCAGAATAATAAGTGCCCTTTCCAAGCAAAATCCGCTTCTCCTCAGGACTCAGAAGGGGAGCTTCCAGGGCCCTCAAAACTCCTGCACATAGGACTACCCCATTCGTAAAAGCTTCACTCACCCAGGGCTCATCGACTTGTTTCAATCGAAAGCCCGTCCCCTCATCTGAGACGGCAACCCGTATCCTCAAAGGCTTCGAGGATACCGACACCGGTTCGCCATCCAAAAAAAGATGGGAACAGGAAGCCATGGCCTTGAACAACGCTATCCATGCTAATGGATCTAAATCTTGCTTTCCATTCTCGTTCAACACGAGATCGACTCCATAGTCCTCTCGTGTGACCGCTAAAGTGGGGGCCTGGATTCGTCCAGATCCAACGCCTCCAACAAAGGAAACTAGAGTTTCAGTGAGAAGCTGTTCTTTTTGGGACTGCTGTAAGTTCTCCCGAGCACGGAAAACTAACCATCGCTCTAAAACAAGCTTCCCATCCTTGCGTGCAAATCGATAATTCAATTGTCCAGAAACAGCTTTCGAGGTCTCTGCCAGGCTCGGCACTTCAGCACAGGTTCCTTGGGATATCCCGGCTTTGAGAGCGATCAAGACGGCAGCGACATGGGAGCAAACTTCATTTCGACCCTGGCAATCGCAAAACCAATCCTCATCCTCTGGCCACAGGGTTACTTTATGACTGACTGGCTTATCAGCCACACGAACGCGAAAGACCCATTCATCCATTTCAAGGGTCAGCAATGGCGAGTCTTGAATGACCGCCCCCACACGAACGAACGAGACTCCTTGCGACCAGATGCCAGGCAAGCAGGCTTTTTGAACTTTATTAAAAAAAGGGGAAATCGAAGGACTCCCTCCTTTGCTTCTAACTTGGGTCATCTACAAAGATTTGCTCTAAACGGACGGATCTCTCAAGTAAAACCTGACGAACGGCCTGAATCATGAGGGGAGGTCCACACAAATAATAGTCAGCTGTTCTAAAATCCAACTCCCACCTAGAATTTTGAAGAGCAGTAACAGGATTTCCCTCAATCACATCCTGAGTGATGCCGTTCAGGTGAGGCGCAGCCTCAGAAAAAAACTGGACTTCAAACTGATTCGAAAATTTTGATTGAAAGGCTTTAAATTCGTCTTTAAAGGGAATTGAAATTGAGGATTTACAGCCATAGAGCAGGCGGACTTTCAAAGGGTCCACGGGTTGGCCTAGGCTCATACTAAAAAGATCCTTCACAAACGAGCGAATAGGCCCTATACCCGACCCTCCCGCCACAAAAACTAGAGGCCGAAGAGTTTCCAAAATCTTAAATCGACCCCCTGGAGGGCTAAGTTCGAGTTGATCCTGAACTTTGAGGGACTTGAGGTATGCGGATCCTTTTCCTTCTCCTAGAATTTGCAGACAAAACTCCAACCGATCTTTCAACCCTGGAGAACTCGCTATCGAATAGGCTCTAGTAAAAACTTCGTCACCGTCCTGCATTCTCAAAGTCGCATATTGCCCCGAATGAAAGTGAAATTCCACCGGACGCTCAATCGTGAGGATCAAATAGCTTTGCTCAAGATATTCCAATTTTTTAATTGAAACGGGGGTCCAAGTGGTTTCGCGCATGATAAGACCTTTTATCCCTTGTAAACGACTTCCCCAACACGCTGAATGTGTTCGAGTCAATCTGGGTTATTCAGTGGGTCCAATCAGCAATTGGATGAACCTTTGTTTCTCTATTGAAGAAAGTTGCCCATTATTTACAAATTCAGCTTTTTGTAGAAAGGCCTTCTGATCATTTGAAAAGCGTTGAACCCAGCGGGCATCTTTTTTATTTTGAGTATTCATTTTTACTTTTTTCTAAAAAACTAAACTGGCCAATTCAATAAAAATTACTATAAATATCAACGAATTACAACAATCAAATCAGGACCAGATTCAACTTGACGCCACGATCAACACTCGAATAATTAAGACCATGTTTAATCTACTCAGTCGATTTTTAATCTTGAGCCTAGTCTTCTCACCTACTCTCATCTCAGCCAATTACAGCAGGTACCAAAAGCATCCAAAGCTTGTGGTTTTAATTGTCATTGACCAATTTAGAGCAGACTATCTCACCCGATTTCAATCCCGATTTCTGCCTGCTCATGGAAAAAATGGGTCACTCGGAGGCTTTAAATATCTCATGACCGAAGGAGCTTACTTTCCATTAGGACAATATGACCTCATGCAAAGCACTACGTCTCCAGGACACTCTACAGTACTTACCGGCGCTTATCCGTATCAAAGCGGAATCCCTCTCAACGAATGGTACAATTCTCATCTTAATAGGATGATCTACAGCGCAGAAGATACGCAATCCCCCATCGTTGGACTCACTCCCTCACAGAAGGCCACCACAACTCCGCAAGATGGAATGTCACCCACGAACCTCAATGCCACAACAGTAGGTGATGAACTCAAAAACGCAGGGTTCCCTTCACAGGTGATTTCAATTTCCATCAAAGAGCGATCTGCTATCTTTATGGGAGGACATCAAGCTGATTTAGCCCTTTGGTTTGATCCCCACTCCAATCAGTGGGTTTCCAGTCAATTCTATCTACCCAGTCAAAAATTACCTGAATGGGTACTCAAACTCAACCACCAGGCTTTGCCAAAATTAGGAACCCCAATCGAATGGAACCTGTCTGGAGGAAGCACTGGTTTTTCCGATAAAATTAACCTCCCCATTCTAGACGAAAACGAAAAAAGCAAGGGTGGTAAAACATTTCCCCATCTGGAAAAATTCGGCAGCAAGGCCAGCATTGCCTCTCCACTGGGTCTTGAACTCACTGAAACTGCTGCTGAGAAGGCACTTCAATTTTATCACCTAGGCCAAGGGACGTCGACTGATCTTTTGGCCGTCAGTTTCTCAAGCCACGATATGGTCGGCCATGAATTTGGCCCGAATAGTCGTGAAATGGAGGAAATGACCCAAGCTGAGGATCGAATTTTGTCCAAGCTACTCAACGCCATTCAGAGTCAACTCCCGAGTGGTCTTAAGGAAGTTCTCTTCGTTTTTACTGGCGATCATGGGGTGGCTCCAAATCCTGAGTGGGCGGTCGCACATAAAATGAATGCAGGGAGAATTGACGAGAAAGAATTAGCAGCAACTCTTTCTGAACATCTCAATCAAAAATTTGGCAAACCCAATGTAGGAACTTGGATTCCCCATGTAGGAAATTTTAACTTTTACCTGAATTTGCCGCAAATTGAAGTTAAGAAGGTCAATCAGGCCGCTATGGAAGCTGAAGTCAAACTTGTCCTCGAAAAAGATCCTCGAGCGGCTTTCGTCTTCACTTCGACTGATTATAAAAACCGAAAACTTCCCCCCGGAATTTTAGAACGACAGATATTGCACTCCTACTATCCAGGAAGAAACGGTGAAATTATAATGATCGCCAAACCCATGTACATCCCCACGGGAGCCACTGCGAACCATATTACTGGATACAGCTTTGATCGAACTGTGCCGATTATTCTCGCAGGACCTCAGATTAAGCCGGGGATTTACGCTACACGCGCGGAGGTTGTTGATATCGCACCGACCCTTTCCTTCCTGCTGGGGGTGATTCCACCCAATTTATCGGAAGGCCGAGTTCTATCGGAGATCCTGGACCTGAGTCCGGTGCAACATCCCAAGTAATTGAAATACATGAATCACTTGGGCATTACGAAGTGGGAAATCGATAGATTGACCAGTTGTCTTTTTTCCAAAAGAGAACGGGAGAATTGCATTTTTGAATGAATAGTCTCGCTTTCTCTGACTCAGGGGTATTGAGCACTACCCAATAGTCAGGACATCCTCCGGGCAAAAGCGTGGTATCCGGCCATCGAGAGACCCACTTCCGTCCTGCCAACCAGGGTCCGGTGAGTTCATCTGCAGCTATGATCGCTTCAACGGGTAGGGAGTGAAACGCTAGCCTCACATCACTCATGTCCTTCGATTGAAATCGAAACTCTCTCAGCTTTGCGATGGGATCATAATCCATTCGCAATAAACTGAAACCAGCCCATATCCAAACCAAAGCGACTGATTTTTGCCTCGCTAGAAATAGAATCGTCAAAACCCCAAGAACGGGCCATAGTTCCAACACATAATGAAACTCAGGTCTTCTCAATGCGGAAAAAGTAGAAAGTGCAGCACTCCCCAGGGAGGGCACAAGAACCAAAATCCAAATCCCAGCTCGGCGATTCGACTGTCGGATAAAAAGCAAAAGAGGGAGAAACAACCAATATGAAAAAACTGTCCAAAAATACTTAAGCAGTTCTCCTGCCCCGATGGTTTGAATCACTAGAAAGGGGTACCGAATCAATCGAAACGAAAACCCTTCTAAATCATTTGCTAAATATGAATAATATCTATTGAAATAGTTTTTGTCAGCAGGATGAACTAATTTTTCAAAGTAAATAAAAACAAAAATCAAAACCATAGCAATCAAGGCCAGAAAAAATGGAAAAAATTTGGCCTTAATTGTGCTCTTTGAGCGGTCTTCAGCCGTCTTGAATTCAACGACTCCCCACAGACACAATGCAATAGCGATATCCAAGAGCAGAGTTTCTTTAGACACAGCAGTAACGAGAAGTAAGAAAAAAACACCCACCTTACGCGCCCCTTGCGGATATAATTGATTCTCTGAAGCTAGCAAAAACGCAATCGCCCATGACAGACTGCAAAAGGCGATCGCATTCTCATGAAATCCCCAACCCACATTCCTCCACAGACTGTCGAAGCTCATAATAAACACAACTACTGCCGCGCCCAGATTTCCTCGAAACTCCTGGGTTACCCCTGAAACTTTTGAAGCAAAATACAACCAAGCCGAACTTCCACCAAAAATAAGTAAGTTTTGAATCACTGGGAAAGTCAGGGGATGATCCCCCGATAGGTAAAAAAATGGAAGCAACAAGGCCAGACTTGGCGAGAAATGATCCATTAGAAAATTTCCGGCTCCACTAATCGTACTATGAAACCCAAAACCATGCTTGAGACTCCACAATATCTGGTGAAAAATACCGACGTCATAAAGAGTAACCCGAAGAGCCAGGCATTGAGCAATCGAAGTCGCTACAGAAAAAATGAAGCACAAAAGAAGAGTCGCCCACTGAACTCGAGGGATCGCTGCATACTTCCTTAGGATGGGTATGCCTCTTAGAGTAATGCTTCTCCTTCTCAAAGTTGGAAACAGAAAATAACCGGACAATCCCCAAATAATAGCTGCACGCCTTAAGTCAGCCCCATGTGACAAGTAAAGGTGACTATTCCAATTTACCCCGCCCCAAACCCATATCCATAATAATCCGCACAGGATACTATCAAAAATCCAACTCCCTATATTCGATTGAATTTTCATTCTAGGTTGTGAAGTTCAAAGCCCCGATGGAGATATTCCACGGCTCGGCTCATCTGACTTTCCTCAATCAGGCAGGATATCTTAATCTCAGAAGTAGTGATCAATTTGATATGAATTTCCGCTTGAGCGAGTAATCTAAACATCTGGGATGCTACCCCAGGATGGTGTTGCATCCCCACACCCACGACACTCACTTTGGCAAGTTCCTTTTCTTCTGTAACTCTCATCAGTGGAAAATCGACTTGATTCAACTCCTCTAAAACTTGTTTTGCAGTCAGAAAATCGACTTTTCCAACAGTAAAACTCAACATCAACAAACCGTTCGAGGTGACATTTTGAACTATGATATCAACGACAATAGCTGCAGAAGAAAGGCTGCCAAATATTTTGCCTAAAACACCCGGCTCATCTGGAACATTCTGAAGAGTCCACTTAACCTGACCTGCATCTGCTACTACTCCCACCACAACAACCTGCTCCATACTTAGGGAGTCCTCACTATTTAAAATAGAATTTTTTTTCATTTTTTTACCCAAACTCTCTTTTGAGGTCACCCGCGTTCCCTCAACCCGATCAAAGCTGGACCTCACATGAATCGGTACTTGATACTTGGCAGCCAACTCGACAGAGCGAATTTGCAAAACCTTCGCTCCCAGGCTCGCCAACTCCATCATCTCTTCATAGGAGATTCTCTTGATTTTACGTGCATCAGCTGTGAGCTGAGGACTGAGCCGGGGATCTGTTGTGTAAACCCCATCAACATCCGTGTAAATTTCACAATCGTCCGCTTTCAAAGCTGCAGCAATCGCCACTGCACTGGTGTCAGACCCCCCCCTCCCGAGAGTTGTAATATTATTTTCTACATCCACGCCTTGGAACCCTGCAATCACGGGAATGACTTGATCCTGAATATCTTGAAGTAAGCGAGATGTATCAATCGCCTGAATTCTAGCCTTTGAAAACACACTATCCGTGAGTATTCCCAGCTGATAACCGAGGTAACCTCTTGCAGCC
>JANNCA010000135.1:0-4300 GCA_031386075.1 Oligoflexia bacterium | reverse complement strand
TTTTATTGCCTTGGTCAAGGATTCGAGCCCTTGGACTCAACGAGTGGGCAAAGATCTATGCAGGTTTTTCGGATGACATCCTTGCCTTGCCCTTGCCGACTGATCTTTCGACAGCAGATCTTAAGATCTACTCTAAGACCCTTCAGGCCCTACGTGAGCCATTTATCAATAAAAGCACTGATCTCAAAAGTCAGGCTATCGAAGTCGCTAGTCGAAACGGAGTGGAGTCTAAAATCTATGATGAAATTGCACTGACCGCAATGACTGCTCTAACCACCCCGTCGGCTTCGCCGTCGCCCGTTCCTTCACCCTTTCCGTCGGCCCCTCCTTCAACGACTCCAGCCGTAACAGATTCCAAAACCCGTGAAATCATCTTAGATCCCCAACTTTTTGTAAAATTTAGAGCACCTTCGCAATGGACCCAGGCCGTAAACCAAGCTATTCACGATTCGAACTGGGGAATGTTAAAGTATCTCATCCAAGACGCTCATGGAAAATCCTGGTTTGGAGAAGCACAGGAGGCCCTCGCCCACGCGGAACTTCTTTGCTTGATCGGAGCGCAAGCCGAAGGATTGACCGAACTAGAATCCAAGCTGCCTCAGATTCACGGAAATTACTATCCAACGGCCCTCACATCACTCATTCGAGGCTACTACGGATCAAAGAATTCAACTCAGGTCAAAAAATTCATGGGCCTTGCCAAGACAATGGATGACTTGGATGCCCATTACGCATCAGATCTCTATCAAGCCATGGTATGGGCTGACGCCCAACTCCAGGAGCCTCTGAAGTCTGATTTGACCGCCTCAGGAGGGAAAAAATGACAGTCACTCGAATCAGTCCCTTTGTTCTCTTATTGACCGCTACTTTGGCCATCGGCTTCACCGAAAACCCTGCAGATGCCCAAAAGTTAGCGATCCCCCAAACTATTCAGAAGATTCCTGGCCCGGTCACCCCGCCGGTGCAATCTGGCAGCCGGAGCAGTTCCCTAAATTTTGAAGATGAAGTTGTCGAAGGGATGAACAGAAATCCGTTTGACTCCCTCACTCATATAGGAAAAAACGACGATCGAAATCAAAAACACCTTTACAGAAAGAAATCCAATTTTAGATATGAAATTAAATTGAATATTAGAGAAATGGGCCTTCTCCAATGAAAGCTGAAAAATACCTCGTCACTTCTTACTTTCAAAACCGAAGGCGAACTCAAATATGGGACTCCGCCAAACCGATGCCCTTGGATCACAAATTCAAGTGGATCCTCGAAAATGTGGCGTATGAACCACAACTTCGATCTCTCTCCGGGGCTCCAAAAGCATCAGGAACTGATTCTGTCATTTCGATCTCCCAGGCCATCATTGAGAACGAAACCCTAGTCAAGCTACCCGATGAGATCGATGTTCAATTCAAGAGACTTAAACCCATTCCACCTCCCTATTTGGCTCCAAAAAACCAAAATGCGACCACCACCCAACGGCTCCTAGCTTTCTATGGTTCAGGCCGAGGACTCATTGGGTATGAAACTATCCACTCTGCCTATGTCGGCTATGTTAGAAAAACCCCAGTCTTCACGCTCCGATCGAGCGCAGATGGCTATCAAATCGAGCCCCTGATACCGGACGTCCACCTGAAGCTAGACCACCAAAAGTCTGTCCAAGCCCAACCCGGGGAGATTTGGAAACTCAATTTCCAAGACTTGGCAGGATGCACTTTGGTCCGAGGGAGTCGTTGGTGGCGCTTCAACTCTGTGGGAGTTGTCGAAGATCACGTTGACAAGCAAACACAACCCAGTTGGGGAGGCGAGAGTTCTCAGCTTTTTAGGAATGCTCTGATCTTCATGCTCACTCTGTTTGTTATAGGAAGCGGAGTTCTTTCGCTCCATCACTCTGATCCTCAACCTGAAAAAGAAGTGAAGCCTGAGGCCCCGATTGTTAAATTTGTAACGCATAAAAACAAATCGACCCAAGTTCCTCTCACTATTGTCGTAGAACCCCAAAAGCCGGCTGCTCCTATTCTTGTTCAAGCACCTCGAGCTAAACCAGCGGAAAAACCTCGAGCAGCAAGTCCAACTCTTCAAAAAACACCTCAGAGCGGCCCAACCGGATCACATATCCAAAAAATTCCAACCGCAGTTTCCAAATTAGCAGCCCTTCGAAGCGCCCTAGGAGGAGCAATATCTCTCATCAAAAATTCAGCTGGAACCTTAGCGAAAGACCCTCATCCGTCGGGTGGGATGTTTAATTCCGCCACATCTCTCAGTCCTACCGAAATTAAACCAGGCTATTCTACAGCTAATTTAAAAGTGGAAAAATTTGGAGGAGGATCAAAAGGAACAGGATATGGGGGGAGCCAAGGAATTTCGAACAATCTAGCCAAAAAAGGTTCTTTTGTTGTTGCCGACGATCATGGCATAGAAGTCGAGAAGGGCCTTCTCCTTGAAGAAGTCGGAGCAGTCATTCATAGCCATATGGCAGAAATTCGTTATTGCCATGAATCTGCAATGCTTTCAAACCCGAATATCAGTGGAAAAATTGTCATTCAATTCAGCATTGATCAAAATGGAACCATAGAAAAATCAAAAATTGAATCCTCGAATCTAGGAGATCCATCCCTTGAATCTTGTATCATGAAGAAGTTAGTCAACTGGAGATTTCCAAAGCCTAAAGGGGGCATTCACGTAGCAGTTTCTTATCCCTTTATATTCAAAACACTGGAGAGAAATTGATCAAAAAATTACTTATTCTATACGTTATATTAATGTCTAGCATGGGCAATAGTGCAATGAAATCAGCCCATTCACGCGTTGATTTTCCTTGTACAAACGATGAAAAATGGTTTTACGGCAGGAAAATTTCTGAGCCTAAAATTGAGATTTTTTCGCAATTTTTGAACAAAAAAGAAGAAAAAATTCAGACATTAATGAATGTTTATACTCTGGAGCGAGAAACCAAGTCCGAGGAACTAAGAAAACTCGCAGAATACTTCGTCTATCGTATTTACTATGATCTCGGATTAGTACACTTTGCCTACCGGGGCTTTAACGCAATCGCATCTACCCCCTCGACCAAAGAAATTGATGGAATACGACTGGCAGCCCTGGGATGCCTAAATAAAATACATCACCAATTCCCGTCACTCAGACTTGCTCCTTCACTCATTGATGCATTTTCAGAAACTAATATTAACAAAATATGGCCAAATCAAAGAAAGCAACTATGGGAAGCTACTACATCAATCGCACAACGAAAATTTGCAGAATTGGGACGAACGGTAGATATTTCTAAGGAACTAAAAATACTTGAACGGAGTGGCCCGTATCTGGCATTCACTAAAATTAACGAAACTGCCATTCAAGAAGCTGAACCTCATTCAATCTATTATTCAAACCTCTTTCTGAAAACTTCTGGTCTTTCTGAGTCCTTGGAAAAGCAAAAAGATGCGGTTCAACTGAACCTAGCCCGCACCTACTACAACCAAAAAAAATACAAGCTCGCGTCTGAATACTTTAGGACTGTCAGACAAAACTCAAACCTTCTGGCTCAAGCCCTTGTTGGACAAGCCTGGTCCCATCTCATGCAAGATCACCCTAGCCAGGCAGTAAGCTCAGCCTACAATTTAGTTTACGGTGACCTTCGAAATACTTTTGTTCCAGATGCTGCCGTGATTGCGTGCATCGCCCTTTTTGAGAACTGCCACTATAGTGAAGCATTTCAAAGCATAAAGTATTTCAGAAAAACCTACGACGTCAGTTACCACTGGCTTTACAACTGGTATACCCACGACAGCCAAACTACCGAAGGAAGAAATCTCTACCCCCTGATAGCTGAAGCAGTCATTAGAAAGAAGAAGACGAAAGTGCCTGCCAACGTGATGTCAGAATGGATTCGATCCCCCGTATTTTTAGGTTGGCAACAAGAAATGAATTTAACTTTTGATGAACAGAAAACTTCCGCATCACTCATTGCAGAACTGACCAAAAAGGAAGATCCCCTAGAAACAAAAAAATCTATCCAATTAAAAGCTAACATTCGGAAATTTATCATCGACTTTGTTAGGGAAATCCCTCAAATTCAGGAAACACTAGTCACCAGCATCAACCATGAACTCGGATTCCTCAATCGCTACCTGATTTCGAGATGGATCGAGGCCTATGAAAACATTCAACTCCTTCAAATTGAGATCTATTCTGGTGCAGGAGAAACCCTTATCAAAAAAGGGATGCCTCCCTGGGCATCATCTGGAACGACTGAAACTAAAAGAGACTCAGACGGACTCCCTGTTCTTGACTGGGGGAAATTTCC
>JANNCA010000130.1:0-9927 GCA_031386075.1 Oligoflexia bacterium | reverse complement strand
CTTCAAACGGTTGAAGCGATTGAATTCGATCCTCAAACCTCAACCTCGCTTCTTTCACAATAAAAGGAAGCTTAATCAATGAAATTCCGAGTTTTTTGAGAACATCTCTCGAAGTGAAGCCCTTCAACTGATCAAGTTCATCTGACTCAACCCGCCTAAATCCAAATCGAGCCGATAAGGAATTATAGGTTTCCATAGCAGCTAAATGTGAATCCGAAATTGTCCCATCAAAATCAAAAAGAATTAGCTTCGTTGACTTCAGAAAAGTACCCTCTCTCCATCTTTAATGCGCAATGCAATCATCTAAAAAGGAAATACAACACCTACTCCCAATAATTCATGGCTGATCTCCGCCCTGAATCGAACGATAGGAGTCAGTTCCCAGATAGCACCTATACCGAATCTTGGAAAAAATTCAATCCTTGTGGCATTACTGATTGTCCAAACATTCCCAGCGACCCCCCCGAGTGCGTACAAAGTCCAGGCTGAGTCTTTTTGAAAATCCCAACGCAAATGGGCGCTATAGAACCAGGCAGGCCCACCTGACACAAAAACAGGGCCCAATTGACCCTCCATTGAAACAGAATCTGCAATATCTGGAAGGAAGCCATGTTCGATAATCTTTTTACTCAACCCCCCGATGAGCGTAAAGCCAGCTGATGAGTCAATCACTCCCAGGCCTGTCAAGGCGCTGACATGAAGCTGACTCGAGTCTCGACCTCCTTTCCAATCATCGGAAGCCGCTCGCGAATCCAATCCGCAAAATAGAAAAACACCACATAAAATGGGTATCAGCTTACTCATTCAATCTTCCCTCCACTTGAAACAGGATCTAGCGTGTGAAACTTAAACGATCGAGAATGTTTTTGGTCATTGTGCCAGTGGCTCCCCAAATTCGATAATGATCCACCTGAAAGACGTCAATAGGAAGCTCCTTCCCTAATACCGAAACAAACTCTCGCCGATAAACTTCAGACTGGTTCAATTTTTCAATGGGTACCCAAAGTGTTTCCGCAATTTCATCTGCACTCAGATGAAAAACAACCTCCTCTAAAGGTATTTTTAAAAATCCCACTATGGGCTGAATAAAAAAACCTGTAGGTGTGACTAAGGGTGGCAACCCACCTAAGACTTCTATGTATTCACGAAGGATGCCAACTTCTTCTTCAGTTTCTCGAAGCGCCGTTCCACTCGGTCCATCTAAATCCGCTCTGTCACAGTGACCCCCTGGAAAAGCCATCTGGCCCTTGTGGGTCTCTACTGTTTCGGACCTTCGTGTAAAAAGCAGATGAACTCCTTGTGCTCGTGAGCAAGCGAACAACACGAGGACAGCTGCTGGAATCAATTCCTGAATGAGGTGATCCGGAAAATTTCTTTGATTGTGATCTGAATAGGGTATCTCCATTTTAACTGCTTCTTGGAGATCGAGAATCAATTGAGCTGACTCACTTGCCACGCAAATCAATTCCATACTTAAAAGCCTTTCTATACAAAGTAGCCCGATCAATTCCTAGCACCTCAGATGCCTTTGATTTGTTAAAATTCACATCTTGCAATACCTTAATGATATGAATTTTTTCCATTTCTTCTAATGAGTTAGTTGGTGAAGCAGCCGATTGGATTCCACTCCCCGATATTTCGGCCATCATCAAAACAGTTCCTCGTTGAATTTCCGTAGGGAAATCCTCCGAAAAAAGGACTGAGGTATTGGTCATAGCGACCGCTCTTTCAATAGCATGCTCAAGTTCTCGAATATTTCCTGGCCAAAGGTAGTTTTTAAGAAGAACCATGGCCTCACCAGAAATATGGGAGATTCTTTTTTTATTTTTTTCTGCATAGCGAGCTAAGAAGTGCTCCACTAGGTGAGGTAAATCCTCCATTCTTTCCCTCAATGGAGGTAGCTCGATCGCAATGACTTTGAGACGATAATAGAGATCTTCACGAAATTTACCACTCCGCACTAACCCTTCAAGATCACGATGAGTTGCTGCGATCAGCCTTACGCTCACTTTTTTAGAGTCCACAGACCCCACTGGTTTGAACTCGCTCTCTTGAAGCACGCGAAGTAATTTAATTTGCAAGGCAGGGGTAATATCTCCAATTTCATCTAAAAAAAGAGTCCCTCCATGAGCTTCTTCAAAAAGACCTTTTTTATCAGAAACTGCCCCTGTAAAGGCTCCTTTAACATGCCCAAAAAGTTCAGACTCCAATAAATTTTCGGCCAGGGCGCCGCAATTCACTGCAATGAATCGCTTCATTTTCCTCGGACTATTGTCATGAATAGCCCGAGCCACTAGCTCCTTACCTGCTCCACTTTCTCCAATCACCAAGACTGTGCTCGAGGACATCGCAGCCCTTGCCAGAGTTTTATAAACCTCTACAATTTTTGGCGATTTGCCTATCAAACTTTTGGCCGTCACATTCAACTGAACTGGATTGACATTCTCTTTCTGAGACCGCAAAGAGTCCCAGTGTTTTGCAGCTCGGGCGACGACCAACTTTAAATCGTCCATTTTAAAAGGTTTGCTGACATAATCGAAGGCTCCTTCTTGAATGGCCTCAATGGCACCCTCCATGCTTCCAAAACCCGTCATCATAATCACTGCAGATTGAGCGAGGTATTTTTTAGCTTCACGTAGAACAGCCATTCCGTCCATTTCAATCATTCGAATATCAGAAACTAAAATAGGAAAATTCGCTTTTCGAATCCAAACCACGGCTTCTTCACCGCTTGCAGCAAGTTGAACTTGATAGCCTTCTTTTTCCAAGACCTCTTTCAAGAGGTTTCGGGTGACATCGTCGTCGTCCACTACGAGGATTTTCAAACTCATGTATTTGTATGGTAGGGTAACTTGAGAGTTACCCGAGTCCAAACTCCTTCTTTTGAGTCAATCAGCAAAGCACCGCCATATTTGTGAGCCAACTGCTGACATATCGTTAAACCTAGCCCGGTGCCTTCTCCAGGAGACTTCGTGGTATAAAATGGCTTAAGGACATTCTTTATGTCCACCTTCCGAATTCCTTCCCCTGTATCATAAACAGATACTAGGGCCCACTGCTTCCCATGAGATACAATCACTTCAGAACCAATTTCAAGCTGAAGCCGAGAAACCTTTTCCTTGGCCTGACATTTTGCCTGAATGCTATCCAGGGAGTTATTGAGGAGATTCAAAAAAATTTGCTCTAAATCTAGAGGCACCAAACGTAAAGGGGCCATCTCACGATTGAGCAGCCGCTTAATTTCTACTCCAAGACGATCGATCCTCGGGAAGACGATCCCCACTGTCTTTTCCAAAAGACGATTGAGATCAACGAGTTGCTTTTGAGAAGTCGGCTTCGCCGTACTTTGAAGAAAACCTTTAACAATCTCCTCAATTTTTTTCAACTGCCCATCAACGACTTCCAATCGCTGTTCGGACGCCTCTCCGCCCCCTCCTTGGGAAAAAACCTCTTCTTTCAGTAATTGAAGATGACCACCAATGGCATTGAGCGGAGTGCCAATCTCATGAGCAAAACTAGCGGTCAATTGACCCATCACAGCCAGCTTTTCGGTAAGCATCAATTGCCTTTGAGCTTCATGGAGTTGCTCGATGAGCTTAAAATTTTCTGACTCAGCCCGTCTCAATAGCCGATCATTCGCAATCGTTTTACGTAAAAAGTAACTGAGGACCAAAATGAGAGATACCACGCTAAACCCTGCGGCAGTGGCCGTAGTCTTCCACAAAGTACTCATGATTCTACTCACTAACTTCGTGGACACAACCACATGCACCGTTCCCAAGAGGCGTTTCGGTCCTCTTGGATCCCGACTACGATGCTCAATAGGAACACTAATTTCCCAAGCACCTCCTCCTCCTTCATCTGCCTTGTATTCGCTCGTTACGGCTTCAACGAGGGCAAAGGATTGAGGCGGACTCCCTGGATCTTCTTCAATATTAGTGGCTACAACTTTCAGCACATTCGTTGCTGGATCCTTAGCGACCACGTCAATTCGAAGAATATCAGGTTGAGTATAAAGTATTTCTTGAACCGAATTTTCAATCGCTGGCGTCGGATTAGCTAAGGAAAGCATTCTGGACCTTACGATCTCAGCAGCTAAGGTTTTTCCTGAATGAATTCCGATTTGACGGATCTCTTCTTCAAGGATAGGTAAGGTCAACTTGTTTTCAGCAATCGTGACGATCAAAAAGGTAGGAAGAATCACTGCCACTAAAACGAGACTAATTTTGGCTTGAAGGTCCAGATGATGGCGACGGCTTTTCATGCAATCACTCTATCTCCGGGGTAAATAAAAAAGCCGGAAATTATTGAAAATTATCCGGCTTTTTTCAATCTGTAGGAAACACCCCTTGAGGGGCTGTTGAAAGTTCTGGATCGGGTACTGTTGCGCCTTTAGGTCTTGATTCCCGAAGTCAACAGTGCCCGATCCAGAACTTTCGGATCGAATTACTGGCCGGTCACGGGTGCTACTGCTGCTGCTGCTGCTGGCTCAGAGGTGCTGCTGCTGCTGCATCAGGCTGTTTCTCTTCGTCTTTTTTAGCTTTTTTGCTTTTCTTGGTTTTCTTTTTCTTTTTCTTATAGGACTTCTTTACAATGGAGGTCTTAGACACTGCATGTGGGGATTTAGGACTGCCTTGTTCAGCTGCAAGGGCCACGGCACTCATTGCGAAAACAGCTACTAATAAAGTAACAAATGTCTTTTTCATAGGATCTCCTTTTTTGAATATCTCTCGGTTGCAAGCAATTCTCTATTAAATTCTTGCAGAGCCTGATGCTTTTCACCAGCGCACACCCATTCATTAAGCAACTGGAGTGCCATACCTGAGTCACTTTAATTTCAATGGGTTACAAAAAAATAGGACAACAAGATGTAGCATCGCGCGACTTTCTCTGCAGAAAAATGCTACAGTTTTAATCAAAGGAATATTGGGGATGGGTTCAAACGTTTCCAGCTGCCTTGGAAAGAAATTCAACAAGGGTCACTTTGTAAGCAGCAGAAATTTTTTCAGATTCGGAAAGTGTAATTCCTCTTTCCGC
Source organism: Oligoflexia bacterium (assembly GCA_031386075.1). Taxonomy (GTDB): domain Bacteria; phylum Bdellovibrionota; class UBA1018; order UBA1018; family UBA1018; genus CAIYTD01. Next base: position 4,890 of record JANNCA010000130.1, on the reverse strand, counting down.
ATATCCAATTTCAAGAGCTTTTAGTCTTTCCTCAGCAATTCCTGAGTTCATCGCAGCTTGCCGCAAATTTAAACCGGCACGAACTCTTTGATCTCTCAACCAATGACCAAACCGAGAATCAGACTCATAATCATTTGTTTCCATTTTAGGCCTAAAAATTTAAACTTATTTTATAATCTTCAATAAAAGCGTAGCATACGGGTTCTCTCATAGATACTTTTTTCGCCTCAGGCCCTGTAAAATTAAACGGAAGTTAAAGGAGTCAGCATATCCCGCCAATTTCTGCTTTTTTTGAATAGGTTATGATACGTTACTCAAGTTAATCAACCCTGGAAGATCACATATGGCCAAACCCGGACGAGCAACTCAATCCAAAAGAAACCGTGAACTAGCAAAGCAAGACCGACAAAAGGACAAAGAAGAACGCCGTGAAGAAAGAAAAAAACAAAAAATTCAAACATCACCCGACGGCGATTTCTCAGAAGAAGATCCAGATCTTATCGGAATTATTCCAGGTCCACAGAAGCCTTGGGACGCATTAGAATAACCTTTATTAAAACTTTCAGCTGATAGATTGACCTAATTCAACATTCACATTCGGATCACGTACCACGGACAGATATTCCTGTGATTGCTGATAACGGTAGAGTCTTGCGTAATACCCATCCTTCTCCATCAAGTCATCATGACGTCCCGCTTCAACAAGTTGCCCCTGATTCAAAACAATAATACGATCTGCTGACCGAACTGTTGCCAATCGATGAGCAATCAAAAGCGTGGTACAATGTGCGGAAGCGGACTCCATGGATTGCTGAAGAATCCTTTCCGTCTCCGAGTCCATACTAGAAGTCGCCTCATCTAAAATCCAAATTTTTGGACAAGCTACGAGTGTCCGGGCAAAAGCGATCACCTGACGCTCTCCCATCGAAAAATTAAAGCCCCTCTCTTGGATCCGCTCTTCGGGCAAATTTTCAATCTTTAAACGAGACAGAAGCTCAACAACCCGCTGTTCATTCTCGCTTTTCCAAAACGTAACATTTTCCTTCAAGGACCCAGAAAAGAGGAAGACGTCTTGCTGTACGATTCCCATAGTAGCCCTGAGTGAGCGCCGATCCATAGACCGAAGGTCTTTCCCATCTAAAAGAATTCGCCCTCGCTGAGGCTCGTAAAATCTCATCAAAAGGCTGATTAATGTTGTTTTTCCGGCTCCTGTATGTCCAACCACCCCTATCCGCTCACCCGCTTTAATTTCCAATGAGAAATCTTGAAGAACCCATTTTTTAGGATTGATATTAGACTCATAACTAAACCAAACATTTTCAAAGACAAGATCTCCCCTGATATCCGGCAGTTGTGTAACGCTTCCCTCGACCGCTTCGGCCTCAAACTCAGTCGCCCATTCAAGCAACCCAAACACTCTTTCTGCCGAGGCCATTCCAGACAAAAACAGATTCCATTTATCTGCAATTTCTCGTACGGGCTGGAAAAGAGCCAGAACGTATGAAAAATACGCGACCAAAATCCCTAACTTTAGACTCCCACTTAAAGCCTCTTTCCCTCCAAACCAGATCATGAGACCTATAGAAAGTCCGGCGGCCACAGTGATCGTAGGTTGAAAAAGTGCAAAAACTCGTATCGTTCCTGTTTGAGCTTCTGAGTAGGATTGATTCAGCTTTTCAAAACGAAACAAGTGAAGATTTTGACGGTTAAAAAGGTGAACTGTTTTCATTCCTGAAAGATTCTCAGCCAAAAAAGAATTCAACGCCGAAAGCTTACTCCGTGAATCTCGATAAGCAATCTTGAGCTTCCTGGAAAAATAAACCGAAGAAAGAGCCAAAATTGGAAACACACTGATCGCTATCAATCCAAGGCGAAGATCCAATGCCAAAAGTCCAATCAGAATTCCAGCCACCAAAAGGACATTGCAGACCATCGATACAAATCCAGCAGAAAACATTTCATTCAGTGCTGCAATATCATTCGTCACACGGGTCAAAAGACGCCCAGTAGGATTTCGATCAAAAATCCCAACTGGCATTCGCTGAAGATGGGAAAAAAGTGTCACTCGAAGGTCTTGGGTTACCTTTTGTCCTAACACTTCAAAAAAATACCCTTGCTGAACGGCAGCTAAGACCCGCGTGCAAGTGACCAGAATAAAACCCCCTCCGATCCACTGAAGTCGATCCCATCGTTTAGGCAAAATCGCATCGTCAATAGCAAGGGCAAAAATACGAGGCTCCAAAAGCGTCGAAACCGTACCCACAACAATCATAAAAAGACCCCGCCATAAAGCTTTGGGATGCCTCAGAATAATGGCCATCAGTTGTAAAAACGTAGATGATTTGAGCCCGACTGATTCTCGCTCTTCCTTTTCTAAAAAAGATTCCAAGTCAGAGTCTGAATTCTGCCCCATTTCCTTACTTGCTTCCTTGCTCTTCTGTTCACTCACCTAATGATAGCCCTCAAGATCTTCCTTTAACTGCTGTTGCTCAAAAAACCTCCAGTACTCACTTTTTTTTTGGGCTATGAGTTCTGCATGGCTCCCCATTTGAGTGACTCGTCCTGCGTTCAGCACCACGATCCGATCCGCAGCCTTAACGGTAGAAATCCGATGTGCCGCAACTAGCTCTGTATTTCTTCCAGGCCGAGAGAGTAAATTTTGAAGAACCCTTTCTTCCGTCTGCACGTCAACTGATGACAACGCATCGTCTAAAATAAGAATCGAAGGTTCCTTTGCCAATGCGCGAGCCAAGGTCAAGCGCTGCTTCTGACCTCCAGAAAGGCTTACTCCTCGCTCCCCGAGATTTGTTTGATAGGCTTTGGAAAACCCCAACACTTCTTCATGAATCGAAGCCATTCGTGAGGCATTCTCAACAGAACGACCGAGATTGGGCTCCTGAACCCACTCGTTCAACCCAAAAGCTATATTCTCAATCACAGAATCATTAAAGAGAAAAACATCCTGACTGACGTAGCCCACCTGCCTCCGAAGTTCTGCCAGCGGCCACTCATTGATATCTATCCCATCAATCAAAAGCATCCCTTTTTGAACAGGATACAACCGAGGAAGAAGTGACAATAGGGCTGTTTTGCCAGCTCCCACAGCCCCTACGAAGGCAACCCTTTCCCCTGCTTCTATTTGAAGCTCAATCTGGCTCAAAACCAGATGAGGCGAATCTTGGAATTGAAAACTCAACTTTCGAAATTCAATTTTCCCAGCCTTTTTCTCGGGAATCACAGGCCGCTCGGACTCTGGAACATCAGTGGTCATTGAAAAAATTTGATTTAACCGCTTAGAACTTGAAATAGAACGCTGATAATAGTTAACGGCCATACCCAGAGCTACCATGGGCCATACCATTCTCTGAATATAACGCTGGAAGGCAACAAAAACCCCTAAACTGAGGGCAGCCTCTCCACGAAAAATCATCGTTTTTCCTCCCCAGAAGAGCAAGATCACCATTCCGATACTCATAAGGAAATCAAGAGTCGGTCCCATAGCGCTTTGAATTCGCGCCAAACTCAAATTGAGTCTGACGTATTCTTCACCTAGTTCTCTCATTCTTTCGATTTGGTTGTCTTCACGGGCGAATGCCTTGATGACGCGAATTCCATTTAAATTTTCATGAGTCATTGCAGAAATTTTTCCAAAACACTCTTGAACTTTCTCAAATCGATCGTGGACAGCTCTCTCTTTCCTCATCACGATCCAAGGAATAAAAGGTAAGGGAAGGCAAACGAACAAGGTGAGCTGAGGCGACAGCCAATACATAGCAATCGGAACGGTCAACAAATAAATGAGAGCATCCGCAAACACCAGAAGACCTGTTCCTATCGCCGTGCGAACCGCCTCTACATCATTGGTCGCTAAAGACATTAAATCACCCATGCGGGAACGATCGAAGAAACTAGCCGAAAGGCCGAATAGATGCTTGGCGTACCTTGCCCTCAAATCACGTCCTGCAAAAATGCTGGAGCGAATTAAAAACATCCTCCATCCGTAACGACACAAACCCTGAATCAAAGAAATTCCAAAATAAGCACATGCGACTCTGGCTAAAAATAAAACGGGTCTCCGTTCGACGGCAATGTCAACGACTTCCTTCAATAGGAGAGGTGGTAATACGTCGATCACATCCACAACGACTAATGAGACTAGTCCAATACCAATCCACTGACGGTACTTCCAAAGGTAATGCCGGAGCAAATCCCTGTTTTGATTCATTTTGCCCAATTTCCAGGACTTAAACGCGCAAAAAAACTTCTTTACTTGCGCTCCCTGGACTCCCTGTTTTGTAAGCCTCTTTGCAGCTCTATAACGCATTCACTAAAGTCCCCAGGTAATGAGCTTTCAACAGAAATCTTATTTTGATGGATCGGATGTGGGAAAGTCAAGTGAGCGGCGTGCAACATCAAACGTGGAATGGAAATATTCTGGTACCGGCCCACTGATTGAGTAGCCTCGCCATAAAGCAAGTCTCCCAGAATAGGGGTCCCGCCTTCTGATAAGTGAACCCGAATCTGATGAGTGCGGCCCGTATGTAAAAGGGCTTCAACCCAGATCACCCCACCCAACCTCTTGATGATCTTAAAGTCTGTGTGAGCAAAATCCCCTCCCGATCGCACCGAGCCATACTTGGCTTTTTTGCCCGAACTCTGAAGTCGGCCTAAATAATTTTTGACCGTCCACGGTTCTTTACTGATCCCCATTGAGTGAACGGGCGATTGAACAGAAGCTAGAGCTTGATAGGTTTTTACTGCCAAATGCCTAGAAAATAGAGCGGCAACTCCAGGATTTGCGCGCTGGGTTTTGGTAAATAAAATAACTCCCGAGGTATCTCGATCCAGCCGATGATGTAAGCCTAGGTAAACTTCAGTCAGGGAGCACCC
>JANNCA010000035.1:0-26487 GCA_031386075.1 Oligoflexia bacterium | reverse complement strand
GTAACCGACGTGCGGCATACTGTTTTTTCGGTTAAACGCCTTTTAGGTCGAGGCTTCGAAGATCTCGAAACCCTCCAGTCGTCCTTGCCCTATGAATTGATTTTGGAAGGTGGCGCTGGTGCCCAAATCGCGCGTGTACAGATCGGTGATCATGCTTATAGTGCGATAGAGATTTCAGCTCTGATTTTACGGGAGCTTAAATTATCAGCAGAGAAGGCTCTTGGGTGTTCCGTGAGGCGTGCAGTGATTACTGTGCCTGCTTACTTCAATGACTCTCAAAGGCAAGCGACCCGAGCGGCAGGTCGGATTGCCGGCCTCGACGTATTGAGAATGATTAATGAGCCTACAGCGGCTTCATTGGCCTATGGACTCGATCAAAAGAAACAGGGCCTGATTGCCGTTTACGATTTGGGTGGGGGAACTTTTGATGTCTCCATCCTCAAACTTCATCATGGAATTTTCGAAGTGCTAGCGACTCAGGGGGACACCGCTTTGGGTGGCGATGACATTGACCACGCTTTGGTGAAGGCAGCTGCTCACGAGCTTAAAGAGTATTGGGACTTGGACGTTTACTCAGATGTGGAACTCCACGCGTCACTTTTAGAGGCCGCAGAGAATACCAAAAAAGCTCTTTCAGAAGCGCAGGAAGCCATCCTGGAGGTCAAACTCCCTTCGTTGGAGGATCCTGATGCCACTTATACAAAACGATGGACTCGCGACGATTTTGAATCTTTGGTTCGCCCATTGATTGAACGAACTCGGGAGCCCTGTTTGAAGGCCTTGTTGGATGCTGGGTTGAAGGCATCCCAGCTTTCTGATGTGGTTTTAGTGGGAGGTCCTACCCGGCTGAAAATTGTGCAAGAGGTTGCAGAAAGTATTTTTGGTCAAAAAGTAAATACCTCCCTTCACCCAGATGAAGTGGTTGCTGAGGGAGCAGCTATTCAGGCTGATATATTGGCAGGCCACAATCAGGATCTATTGCTTTTAGATGTAGTGCCCCTTTCGCTTGGATTGGAAACTTACGGGGGGGTGATGTCTCCTCTTGTTCGTCGGAATACAAAAATCCCAACCGTCGCCCGAGAGGTTTTTACCACTTTTGTGGATCGACAGACGGCGGTAGATTTGCATGTTTTGCAGGGTGAGAGGGAAAGAGTCGAAGATAATCGGAGTTTGGCGAGGTTTAAACTCTCTGGAATTGAGGCCCAACCGGCAGGGAGTGCCCGAATTGAAGTTACTTTTCTTATTGATGCAGATGGAGTTTTACAGGTCGCTGCAAAAGATCTAAAGACAGGCAAAGAGCAGTTGATTGAGGTCAGGCCTACCTATGGTTTGACAGCGAGTGAAGTTGAGAGCATTTTGCGATCCGGTCAGGAGAATGTTCAGGCGGATGTGGCCTATCGCCAACTGGTAGAGGCACGAAATCAGGCTGAGCCGGTGTTGCGTGCAGCTGAGGGGAGATTGTCTGATGCTTTTCGGCTTCTTCCTGGAGACGCTGCAAAAAAAATAGAAGAGGACATTCATAGCTTGAAAGAAGCACTTGGAAAAGAAAGCCTTGAGTCGATTCAAATGGGGAGCCGTCAATTGAACGAATCTACGACGCGGCTCGCAGAATTAGTGATTCAAGAGTTAATTCAAAGAAAATGAGGAGATGGAAGATTTAATATGCCAAAAGTCACTTTTTTACCGATGGATATCATTTGTCAGGCAAAGAATGGCGAAAGTATTCTGGACGTAGCCATCAATCATGATGTGCCTCTTCAGCATGCTTGCGGTGGATTTTGCGCTTGCACCACCTGCCATATTTTGGTCAAATCTGGAGAGAAGTCCCTTTCTGAAGTCGAAGAAGATGAGTTGGATCGATTAGAACTTGTCGCAGGGATGAAGGTCGGTTCTCGGCTGGGATGTCAGGCTAAAGTTTACGGAGATTTGATAGTCGAAGTCGTGAACCTAGATTAAGGGGCTACTTGTTCCAAACTAAACGGTCTTTGTCATTCTGTATGGTTCTCTGGGGAATTTGCTGGTGCGGACCTTTAGTTGAGAGGTCTTGGGCGGATGTTCGGCCGAGTGCTCTTCGAACTTTTTCTTTTAGGATTCGGGATGAACCAGAGACTCTCGACTGGAATCGCGCTCATACGATGGTGGAATCGGCCATTTTAATGAATTTGATGGAAGGGCTGGTGACCTTAGAGTCTGGAGTGTTCAGTAAGGCAGGCACCAAAATTTCTCCTGCCCTTGCAGAGAGCTGGACGTTGAGCCAAGAGGGCAAGGTTTATACCTTTAAGCTCCGTACAGGAGTGAAGTGGTCAGATGGCGTTTTGGTCAAAGCACAAGACTTTGTCTATAGTTGGAAAAGATTGCTTTCTCCACTGACCGCGGCATCGTATGCTTATCTACTTTTCGATATTCAGGGCGCTGAGGCGTTTAATCGGGGAATGATTCAAGACTTTAATCAAGTTGGAATCAAAGCCATAGATAGTTCAACTTTTCAAGTTACTTTGAATCAACCGGTGGCCCATTGGATTTATATTCCTGCTTTTTGGGTCACTTTCCCTCTCCGTCAAGATATCGTTGATATGCACGGAGAAATGTGGGCAAGTCCGGGCAGAATGGTCACCACTGGCCCATTCGTGCTGATGTGCCATGATATCCAGTCGAAAATAATTTTGCGTGCAAATTCCTTTTACTATGGCCAGCGAGGGAATGTGGATGAGGTGACTGCCAAGATCGTCAAGGACGATGCTGTTGCGATGGCGCTTTATCGAGTGGGAGACTTAGATTTTCTATCAGATTTGGCTTCTGGCGATTTAAAGTGGGGGGCTAATCCGGGTGACTTGAAGACCTTCAGCCACCTTAAAACTGGGTTTCTAGGATTTGTTACCGATAAGTTCCCCGTTTCAAGTGTAAAGATTCGGCGAGCGATTGCGATGTCTATTGATAAGGTGAAGTTGATCTCAGTTCTTCGGGGTGGGCAAACGCCTGCAACGACATTTGTTCCGCCCACTCTCATGGGTTATTCGAAAAATATCGGAATACCTTATAATCCAGCGCTAGCCATGGTCGAGTTGCGTAATTCGGGAATAGATATGGTGACATCGCCAGTCACCATTGATTACGTTTTACCCGACTGGGATAAATCAAAAATCATCGGCAACTTTATTAAAGATGAAGTGAAACGAAATCTCGGGATCGACATCAATCTACAAGCTACTGACAATCAGTCCTATCGTGCGAAACTGGACCTGAGGGCCTTTCCCCTATTTGATGCTTCTTGGACAGCGGACTATCCAGATCCGGATAGTTTTTTGTCTGTTTTTCTCAGCAATTCTGGAAATAGTCGCACCACATGGAAAAGTGAAAATTTTGACCAAATGGTTCAACTCGGACGACAGTCCAAGACCCCCATCGAGCGGGAGGGGATTTATTTTAAATTGCAGAAACTGCTTTTAGAAGATGAGGTTGTGATTCTACCCCTCTATTATGAACCCAACTTTGCTTGGGTTCGTTCGAGAGTGAAAAATTTTGAACTCAATTCAATGGATTATTTGTACCTTCGCAATGTCAGCGTCGGGGGTTAGGGTTGTAGATCTTGAATGGTTACGACATCTTCAGGAGCGCCTGAAGCTGTAAAATAGGAATCTGGGGTTCCAATCTGGGCTTCCCAATGAGGAAGTTTTCGTTCGGAGTTTGTATTCAGGCAAATACGTTGGGAATGGTCTGCGAGATGGACGGAGAGTCGGACTGAGGTTCTACAGCTTTCCTCGGCTTTAGGATTGATCTCAGGAATGTTGGCGTCATACTCAATGGATCCGCATGGATCCACTTGAACGTGCTGAATTACCAGTCTTTCTGTCGATACTTCTTGAGTTTGAGGGTTTTGAAGTTCCACGACTATTCCCGTTGGCGTCATTCCTGTGGCGCCATCCTGACGAGTGAGAGTCAGGATCAGGCGCCTTTCTGCCGAATTATGACCGAATTTGTTTTGAATAATTTTCATTTCGGCCCGCTTCAGTGGCCGATCCCAACCAGGGACAAATTCTGCATGAACGGATTGAAGGCAAAATGTAGTTTGAATTGAAATCAGTGTGAAACTAGCTAGTTTAATGAGTCTAAAGTTCATAAGATTCTCCGTTTAATTTTAAATCTCCAGAGGGAGACGGCTTTCCGGTCCTCATGAGATTTAAACGAAAAATAAGATGAACAGAAATTATCCTTTATGATCGAAACCCATTAGCTTTACTGATTCGTTTAGCCCATCGCCCAAAAAGTTCAGTGCCAGAAGGGTAAAGAAAAGAACTCCCCCAGGATAAACAATGAGGTGGGGGAAACTTTGGATGGCTCGAAAACCCTCTTGAGCCAGCGTACCCCAACTCGAAAGCGGAGGTTGTAAACCCAAACCAATAAAGGAAAGGAAGCTCTCCGCCATAATGTTGGCGGGAACTTGAAGGGTGAGAAACGCAATCATGGGAGTCTGAATATTCGGTATAACATGTCTAAAAATAACGCGGGTTGACGTGAGGCCAATGGCCCGAGCTGCTTCAACATATGGAAGCTCTTTTGTTTGGAAAGTTAAATTACGAACTAGTCGTGCTTGATTCACCCAGGCAGTCATACTGAGAGCTAAAAATATTCCGACAAATCCTCGCCCCAGGACCAGCATCAGGAGAATCGCAAGGAGAGGGGTTGGAAAAATGTAAAAAAGTTCCACTATGCTCATGAGCACTGTGTCAATCCACCCACCAAAATACCCTGCAAAAGACCCCACGAGGGTTCCAAAAACTAAAGCCGAAAATGCGGTGAGGATGCCGACCGAAAGTGAAATTCGTGCTCCGTAAATAATCCGGCTATAAAGATCCCTACCTAAAGTGTCAGTCCCCATCCAATGTTTGAAGGAGGGAGTTTGTAGCCGTTCAATAATATTTTGTTCTTCATAAGAAAAATGGGTGACGTAAGGGGCGAATAACGCCAGTAGAGTGATCAAGAGCAAGAAAAGTGCACTCAAGGCGGTCGTTCTATTCTTTTGCAATCTCTTGAGGAGTGAGTGGGGCATTTACCCGGCGCCTTTGCAGGGAGCAAAACAAATTCTAGGGTCTGCCCAAGCGCAGAGGAGATCTGCTAGGAGATTGGATAGAATCAATATGACTCCGTAGGTGAGAGCCACACCCATGACCAATGGGTAATCTCGGTTGAGAACGGCTTGTGTAAAGTGCTTGCCCATCCCAGGAATTTGGAAAATGACCTCGACTAGAAAAGATCCGGTGATGAGATTCGCGGAAATGGGGCCCATGAGGGTGATGATCGGGATGAGAGAGTTCTTGAGTGCATGTTTGAGGTGAATGGACATTGGACCCAGGCCCTTGCTGGTGGCAGTTCGAATGTAATCTGAGTTGAGCGCTTCAATCATGGATGAGCGAGTGAGTCGAGCGACAATCCCCAGTGGTCTTACGCTGAGGGTGAGGATGGGTAAAACCCAAGAAGACGGCCCTTCCCAAAGCGCTGGGGGAAACCAACCCAGCTGGAGTGAAAAAACAAGAATGAGAAGACTTGCCGCAAGGTAGCTTGGCAAGCTCAGCCCTGTGACAGCGAATAAAACAGCAAGGCGATCGATCCATGTGTTTTGTTTCCAAGCAGAAAGGCAACCCATGGGAATCCCAAAACCTAGAGCCAAGAGAAGGGCGGAGGCGCCGAGTGCCATGGAGATGGGAAGAGAGGTAGCAATGATTTTTGAGACGGGGGTGTCTAGGTATTGAAAGGACTCTTTGAGGTCTCCCTGAATTGCGGCTGTGCACCAATGGAAGAATTGGGTCGAAACAGGAAGGTCTAGTTCATACCGATGGGCGATATTGGCTTGAATTTCAGGCGGCCAGGCTTGCTCTGTATCGAAGGGGCCTCCTGGGACAAATCGAAGTAAGAAAAAAATCAGGCTAGCCAAGGTCAGCAAGATCAAGGGAATTGTGGCGAGCCTACGAATCACATAGGTAAGCATGTTGCCTTTTAAATTTTTGGCATTGGATATTGAATCCAGCCAGCTGAAGTTGGAAATCCTTTTGGAATTTTAGCACATAATTTTTGGTCTGATAGGAGCGTCGTAAACGCACAGATAAATGCATCAAATGCATTTAAACTATTAGTTAGTTTGATAAAATCTCTTTCATAAATAAATATTTGATACTTTTGAGCCAATGCCATCAAAAATACTTCGCGTGAATGTGCGCCGTCTTCTAAGTGGCGATAGCTTGTGATCACTCTTTTGTGAATTTCTAGATTCAGAGCCAAAATAGCGACGGTTAATTTTGGCCAAATCTCTAGAAGTTCATGGGATTTAAAATATCGGTGGAGGTGTCTTTTTAGGAAGTTCATTCTTGCCGTCAAGGGCGCCCGGTTCCCTCCTAGGGCTTCATCGATTTCGAAGCGATGACTTACGGGCAGGTTGGGTAAAACTTGGGAACGAACCCAAATCTCAATGGGTCGTTGGGTGTAGGGGGTGAGGCCCCGTAGCGTCTTCCCAGTTTCATTCGTCGTCCGAGCGGCCGTCTTAGCCATCCAGGACACGGTAGGTACCGTACAATTCTCGGGGAGTGGGCAGGTCTTAAGGGTGCAAGTGATGCAGGGGGGAAGGTCTAATGGGACATTGACTCCGAGAAGTAAATTGGACTTACTTTTGGTTTTGTTTTTAATTTCGCCTTTAATTTCTTTACTGACTTCATCAACGAGTTGCAAAAGCGCCTCGTCGGCCGTCTCGTGGTCTTGGGTTGGAATTCGATCAAACAAGTCAGAAAGGAAAATTTTCCTTTCTTTCGGATAGTATTCGATCACGGCTAGGGCTGTTTTCTGGTTTTTAGCGCCAAAAACCTCTAGACCCAAATAGCGTTTCATGATGGGAGTGCAGAGTGGTAAGTCGTTATCTTGACGTCGAGTCCTTGGGAGACTCCATGAAAGTCCAGAGGTTGCATGCCGTGCCTTACAAAGATTTTTTTAATCGAATCTTTTAAGGTTCCTTCCATAATCCCTCCCGAATCATCCAGGGTGTCATCTGGAAGGTAAACAAAGAAGCATCCACCCCCACCAGCACCACAAATCTTTGAAGAGAGAGGAGTCAGTCGATTAGCTTCCTTGATGGCGAGATCGATCGCAGAGGTTGTGACCTGTGGAGCGAGAGTTTTTCTGATCTCCCACTCTTCAGAAATAGCCTCACCGACACTTTTCCACTGCTGGTTTTCGAGGGCAGTTTTTAATTTTTGAGTGGCAGCTACGATTTTTTGAAAGCGGCTTCGAACCTCGTCTTCTCGATCAATAAAACTTTTGAAAAGTGACCAATTATTAATTCCAGAATTTCTGGATTGCCCCGAGTAGAAAAGTAGCAGGCGCTTCTCAAGCCCCTGAATGAGATGGGAGGGTAAGGCGGTTCTTTGGTGAGAGCCTGTTCCCCAGTGGAGGCATTGGAGCCCGCCGTACATTGCACCGTAATAGTCTTGTAGGCCCGCCGGGACCTGAATAACCGTGGTTTCAATATCTCGAGCGATAGATATGAGGGTCTCACCTGACTGATGAGGGTCAATGGGCTGAGGAGACCCTTCGGAGGGTTGTTGAGCCCAGGCTGCTAATGCTCCAATCATTGCGATGGTTAACGAAGATGACCCTCCTAGTCCCGCTCCAGCCGGACTTCGAGCACGAGTCGTCAGGACTAGGTCGTGATGGGGAAGATTGAGACCCCTTTTTTTTCTTTTTTCAAAAAAAAATTCTAGTAATTTAAAGTGAAGATCTAGGCTAGGGGGCGAGCGGACTCCTTGTTCAATCTGTTTCCATGAGAAATTCAAATCTGCACTTTGATCTACTGACCTGAGTGTGACTCCATGGCTTTCAGAGGAGTTGGAGCCGTGCTCGGAGAGTTCGAGGGTTGCTTCGGCAAAAAGGTCAATTCCCAAATTGACGGTCAAAGGATTTTGGAGAAAAAGATAAATGGGCCAGATGTCTACCGTTCCTCCTGCAAGATCAATTCGAGTTGGAGCCCGAGACTGAATGGATTTAATGTCCATGCTCAATATAGCCAATGTAGGGAAGACCGCGGAGCTTTCCGGCAAAGTCAATGCCATAGCCAACTACGAATTCCTTGCCGATTTTAAATCCTAAATAGTCTACGTCAACTTCAGTTTTTAAGCATTCTGGTTTAAGAAGAAGTGAACAGCTTTTGATCGAAGCCGGTCTGCGAGCTCTCAAAGTGTTCATAATATAAGTGAGAGTCAGTCCAGTGTCGACAATGTCTTCAAAAACGATCACGTGCCGATTTTCTAGGGGTTCGTTAATGTCGAGGGTGATTTTCACCTCCCCCGAGGATACCATTTTGTTGCCGTAACTGGACAAACCTAAAAACTCACAGGTCATCGGAAACTCAAAGCCTCGAATAATATCCGAAAAGAATATAAAACTTCCTTTCAGAATGCAAACCGCGGTGACTTCTTTACCTTGATAGTCTTGATTGATTTCTTGAGCGAGTTCAGCAACGCGTGCGCGGAGTTTGATCTCTGGAATGAGAATCTTGTGTCTATTTTCGAGTTCATCTTCAGATATAGGCATTATTCATAACCTCCCCAAAACCACCCCCTCCTGGGACGATATAATGTTTTTCGTTGAGGCCTCGCTCCTGATCCCAGAAAGTTCCAGGGACCGAATCTAAAACTACTTGAGGCGACAGTCCTCGGTCTAAACGAATAGCATAAACTTTCAGATCTGGATGGTGAAATTGAATTTTTTTCAAATATTCTGGAGTAATAATGCAGTGAATTGAAATGTATTTGAGAGCTTTTCCACGACTTTTAAAAAGATCGAGTGCCTCGACCAATGTGCTGCCCGTTGCTCCCATGGGGTCTGGGAAAAGTACAATAGATTGATCTACACTTCCGCCAATTTTATGGCCTGACACACTGCTTCCGGTGACTTTTTCCTGGTCGTCTGTTGTGCGACCGATACTGATATGATCCTGCCGGACAGTTTTAGGGTTCATAAAGTAATTGAGAGCTGTGTAACAAATGTGAGAGGGCAATGTTCCTGCACGCGCGAGATTCACTGAAACTATAGGAACACTGGGGTCAATGATGGGCCCTTGGAAAAACCCTTCAGGATGGCTGGACGCCATTCGGGTCCGAATTTGGGCTTGGTGGGTAGGGAATTCCTGGTTGACGACTGTTTTGAGGAGCGAGGAGTAGAGAGTCGTTACGAGTTCGTTTATGACAGGCTGAGTCGTTTCTTCTGCGCAGAGTTGGGCCAAATGGGAGAGTAAGAATGGATCGGACAGGATGTGAATGTTGGGTCCGTAGAGGTGTTCTACCTCAGACAGTCTGTGCTTGAGTTGGGTGTACTGTGAATCTGGGTAGGGAAATTTTTGAGATTGCATGGTTTACTTTTCTCCTGTGCTTCCCAATTGTCCGGGTTCATGACAAAAACGGCATCTCGCCTCGTACATCTCTTTACCTCCTACAACAACGGTGCCTGGCTCGGCACTTTCAGAAATTCTTTGGGTTCTCGAAGCGGAATTGCCACAGATGACACAAACGGCGCACAATTTAGTGACATCTTCAGCCACTGCCAAAAGTTTAGGCATAGGACCAAAGGGTTGGCCACGAAAATCCATATCGAGCCCTGCCAAAATGACATGGATTCCACGATAGGCCAGCTTTTGGGCGACCTCTACGATTGAATCATCAAAGAATTGAGCCTCGTCGATTCCTACAAGGCGGGTGTTATCTTCCACCAGGTCGAGAATATCTCGGGCTCGTTCTACAGATACCGAAGGAACTCGGTTGGAGTCATGGCTTTGCACATGATCTCCGCTGTATCGAGTGTCTATGGCTGGTTTGAATGTCTGAACTTTTTGGCGAGCAATCTGAGCCCGCCGAATTCGACGAAGGAGTTCTTCCGTTTTTCCGCTGAACATACTTCCGCATACGACTTCGATCCAACCAGGGGACCCTGGCCGAGTTCTATGAATCATGAATGATGCCTCTTACTCAAATGCCATATCAAATCATTTCAATTTTTGGAATACAGGAGAAATTCTCTGTCTGATTTGGGTTTGGAATTGACAGTAGGCCGCAGCTTTCGGAGCGGGGCCGCACCCTAGAAGGCGTCTAATTTCAGGATTACGACCAAAAATCTGATCGATTCGCATGTGAGGGGAAGGATGCAGGTCGGTATCAATTTCGTTGATATCGTCATCCTGTTCACACAAATCTCTGACCGAATTTCTGGCTGCTTTGAGGATTTGGGAGTGATCAAATTCAGTGGAGTAAAGTTGAAGAGCGATGGCTGTGATTTGAACCGCGAACCAGTCTGCAAAAGTTTCTGAAAGTTGGTCATTTTCTCCACATTCAGATCGACTAGGGGACGTCGCAATGATTCGGTTTTGAATGAGGCAAGCTTGGAGGTGATCGTAAGCTGGAAAGGATTCACGGACAGTGCGAATTTCACAAGGGTCGATTGAGTGGGCTAATTCATGAGCTAAAGTAAAAACGAGGTTGAACCAAGATTTTGCGATGAATAGATAGGCTCCCCCCACGCGGAGCCTCATTTGCCCATTGGACGTCCGTTCATAAAAAGCTTCGTTTTTAGTGATGATACCGGGCTCATCTGAATAAATGCTGGCAGGAGGTGGGATTTGTAAGGTGGTTTTGTGAACCCTTGTCTTGAGTTGGAGCTTTTCGATAGAGTTAAAAACAGTTTCAGGTTGCTGTTCGATAAAATGTTCTAAACTATGTTTGACCCAGGTGAAGGCAGAAAGAATTCTGGCGCGACGATTCGGGTCGAAGATTTTTTGAACGAGCTCTTCGTTCACCTGCTCTACATTCCAATTCCTATGTTTGTGGATGATTTCTTCGTAGAGTTTGACGGTCTGCCTTTCGCCTTCGATATCTGGATGGACAGAGCCAGTCGGATCTCGGGCAATTCCAGGTTTTTGGCAAATGAGGAAATACATGTTTTCGCACGGATCTACCCGTTCTTCGTGGGGAAAGGGTTTTCCTTGCCAAAATCCGAGAAAGACTCCAATAGAAATTCCAATCAAGGCGCCGGGAATGACCCCTAGAAAATTGAAAAAAGGCTTTTTATGACGATTAGAACGAATAGAAGGCATCCCATTCCTATTATCCCAGGAATGATGAGTTTTGGGAATAGGGCGATCACGAGGGCCCGGCGTGTTGAGATTCGGTAAACCTCCCTGACCCCAATCACGGTCACAGCAAGGGTGTATCCAGAGGCTACAAAATTACCTACAAAGGGGAGTGCAGCAAGAATGGAGGGGCTCATGGCAAAACAGATTACTCTAAGCGCTGTTTCGTAAGAAAACGGATCAGGCGTTGCCTTAGGGGAAATAAAGATTCTTACTCCGACGAATAGAAGAAAGGAAATCATCAGAATCGAGGCAAGCGTAAAAAAAGGATCCGCAATCACAGGTCCAGCACCTGCCCACCATTCGAAGAGGCGATCCTTCAGTTGAAAGAGCTGGGTGCCTCGACCCGGATTGTCAATCCCTCCTAAGTCACCTGAAAATTGAGTCCATTTTTGGAGGAATGGGTGAAAGAATGGGTGCCAGGAGCGGGTGGTCTCGCCCAAAAGAGTACGCCAAAGAAATCCCACTGCTTCTCCAAGCCAATGAGTCACGAGAGCAAAAACGAGAGGTTGACCCATTCCTCCCTGGACAGGCATATTCCGAAAGAAAAGACTGGGTTTCAAAATAATTCGAAATAGATCGGAAAAGTAATTTTTCAACAGGTCAAAGCTTTGTTCGTGGACTTGCTTTTCAGACGAGTCCCACTCTTCTGGACTCACTTTTTCCCACTCGGAGTTGGAGCGCTGGGCACTGGGTTCGGTACTTTCAGTTTGAAGAAATCCTTTTCCCAAGGCAATGCGCTCTGCACAACAGCGTCGATCAGGTAGATCTCATTCCGATGGGATTGGAGATCCCTTCCAAAGAGTTTTCCATCTGCTTTCCAAAATTCAAACTGCCTTTGGGTCTCGGCTTTGTTTTCTCCTGAGGTGTTCACAGTGACCTTGATTTTAGTTTTTGGATCCACTTTCTGGTGCGCTGTGAGCGAATCGCCTTTGAGGAAGTCCTGAATGCGGCTTCCAGCAAGTTGATCCAACAAGTTTTGAACTTTTTCTTGAGAAATAGGGAGCTTTTCTTGATCCATCCATTTGCCGTCGGACTGAGTGAGGAGAACGGAATTCGCGGCATCAGCGCTGCCACCTTTCACCTCAATCTTTTTGGCCGAGAACCGGTCCATCGATGTGATGAGTTGGGTCAGCCGCAAATCCTTTACGCCTTTATCGAAGCGATTTATGGAGTTACCGTCGATTTCAAAAAGCGGATCTAAATTAGAAACAGTGACAAAGGCTTTTGTAGGGCCTTTTTTACTCTGGGAAGGGGATGCAGGCTGTTTAAAGATCTGAAGAGTGACCGGAGCTGGGGTTTCTGATGCTGTTCCTTTTTCCTTTTGGAGGACAATGGAGACGATGCGAGGAATCCCTTGGAGGACTTTCTTTGCTTGAGGGCTGTCCTTTGAGTCTGCGGCAAAGTTGTTGGCTGTCAAGGAAGTCAGTGAGGAAAGAAAACCGTCGATCCCCTCCAGGTCTCCCGGTAACTCACCCTCCTTGCTTTTGATTATCCATTGGTTGTCTTTGCGTTCTGTGGAGAGTTGGCCTTTAGATCCGCTGAGGGTGAAGCTAGCAATTTCGTGGGCTCCTACCGTCATGAGTTTCTTGTTTCGCCAATAGGAAAGATCGTGATCAAAGTTGTCCCTAAAGTGACTCGGAATGAGATAAATATGGCTTTCGTCAGCCTTACCTTCGGATGAGACTAGGCCGAAGATGCTTTCCCCGATAGGATGAGTATTCCCGAGGAATAAGGCAGTTTCACCGGAATCTGTCTTCAAGCTGACCTGCTTAACTCCCGGAGAATTCTGGCGAGCAGCTAGGTCCAGCCCATACTCCTTAAGAAGAGCTGCCTTTTTCTCAGCGGATTCATCCTTCAGATCGATGACTTCGGTAGAAGTGAGCCCGCTGAGCGTTGAGAGAAGGGCATTGACATTAGAATCATCCGCCTTGAGCTTTGTCGGTTCAAGCACTTGCCACTTGGAGCTTTCTCCTGGTTTGCAGAGCTTGAGCGACAGATCGGTGCAGCCGAACGAAAGAGAAAGATGACGGGAAGGGTCTTTTAGGGTCATGGAATGAACGGATTGATCTTTCACTTGAAAAACACGCTTCGATTGCTCGACTGAGGCTTCCTGGTCCGGACGATGCTTGTACTCTAGCCAGTAAGCTAAAGTACCAATGGCAAAGAGAGTAGCAGCAAGTCCAAGCTGACGATTCCAATTAACAGGCTTCATATATTTTTACATCCTACGTCTGAAGATCCAAATCACCAAACCGCCAATCGAAACCAAGAGAGGAATGATAATGACGGTGAGTAAGAAGATAAAGGTTCCTGACTTCTGTGAAAGCTCGACTTTGCCGGGGCCTTCGTCTTTGGCACGAATCGAAATGAGGCTCTCATCTTCCATCACCCACGATACGGAGTTGAGGAATAAGTCTGAGTTGACGCCATAACGAGCGAAATTATTGGTCGCAAAGAAGGAGGTTCCAAAAACCACTAGACGAGTGTTTCGAGTGGCTTTCGAGTCTTTTTGCTTGCCTTCGACAGCGACGGCGGCATTCAGTGGGCCGGCCTTGTCTTTTCCTTTTTGAAAACTGACTTCTCCCTTCGCGAGCTGCTTTAAGTCCATGACGGCCCAACTCTTGGGCGTCGTTTGGCTAATCCACTGAACGTGAAGGCTCGGGGGTGTCGAAGGCAGAATTTCAAGGGGACGGGTGAATGGGAAAAAGCACTTGGCTTGGGCATCCTGTTGGGTCCCTTGGATATCCTGAGTGATGGCGTGGTCCTTAGAGAAGGCGGCTGAAATGGCGATGGACGAATCCACGCCGAACATTCTGGAGAGGGGGTCGACCACCATTCCAAGGTCCGGTTTCACGTGCCACTGTGCAAGGACGGGTAAAAGTTCGGGAGCGTATTCTCCGGATCCCTTGAGGTTCAGATCGATTGCGATGACGGCACGCCCTCCATTGTTCAAATAGGACTCCACGGCCTGGATCTCTTGAGGGAAAAAGGCCTTAGTCGGACCCATGATTGCGATTGCATCGCAAGTCTCGGGTATTTTACCGTCCTGAACTATGCTGAGATCTTTCACCTCATAGGATTGTTCTGTGAGGGCTTTTTTAGCGATCTCATACCCTTCGGCTTCTTGTGAGGTGAAGCTCTTCTCGCCGTGACCAGAAACGGTGCAAAAGACAGGCGATTTTTCTTTCAGGAGTTTAATGAGAGCGTTCGTCAATTTTTCTTCGGTCGGTTCTTCGATTTTGTTTTCTCGTCCACCGACGGAAAGGAGGAGTGTCCCGTATTTTTTTATTCCACTCTGCTTGGCTCGTGTGGGCTCTCGATCGGGATCGATGTACTCGACTTCAAACTTGGGATTGATTCCCTTGTAGTTTTCTAAGAGTGGACGGAGTTGGTCTTTTTGTCCTAGTTTAGCGTAGAGCGTTGCTTTTACAGGCTTCTGAAGACTCTTGACTAACTTCGTGGTCTGGTCGGAAAGCGTGTGTATCTTATGGGCTGTGAGATCCCACTTGAGGGGATACCGAGAGGCCAGAAAATTCAAAACGCCAACAATGGCAACCACGAGAACCACCGTGACGACGGAGTTCAATCCATAGGCTGCTGAGCGACTTCTCATGGCTTTTTGGTTTTGAGAAATCAACCCACCCAATGCTCCTAAAAGTGGAAGGATGAGGATAACGGTCAGCCAGATGAACTCGGGGTAAATCGTTCTGGCAAAAAGGAGGCCGATCAGAAGGACTCCTGAGACGGTCCAGAGTAACGGAGTAAGCTTTCTGTTAGACTTTTCTGCGGAATTTTTAGCTGTGTTTATAGTTTTCTGGGTCATGGTTAAATTACCTCCAACGGTAGGAGTCGAGGACTCGATGAGTGAGGAAAAGTCCCACACCTATAAAAGACAAGTAGTAGGTAACATCGCTCGAATTCACTAGTCCTTGTCCGAAATTATTATAGTGGCTGATCAGTGAGAGATAGTTGAGGAGTTCTCCCCAAATTGGGCCCGCCGTTTGTGTGGCCCAGCTGATGAGCCAGAAAAATAAGCCTGAAGCGAAAGTGAGAGCTCCTGCTACGATTTGGTTTTCTGTTACGGATGAAAACAAAACCCCAGTGGATAAGTAGCAACTAGCGAGGAGGAGCGTTCCAATATAATTGGCAACAATCGGACCTAACTCTGGGTTTCCAGTTGCAAAAAGGACGATGGGATAAACAATGGTCATTCCCAGCATGACTGAAATCAATAAAAAAGCCGATAGGTACTTTCCTAAAATAATTTCAGTCAAGGTCAGTGGGGAGGTCATTAGAAGTTCAATGGTGTGATTCTTTTTCTCTTCTGCAAAAAGCCTCATCGTAATGAAGGGCACCAGAAAAAGAAAAATCACATTCATATTCCCGTAAAGGGGGCGAATGATTCCTTCAGAAATGCTGACTCCTTTGCCCATATTAAATTGCTGATACTGCATGTTCTGCATATTGAAGTGAGAAAGGTTAAAAAAGAACATCCAACCCATAATCACCAAAAATCCAGCAATAATAATGTAGGCGATGGGAGAGGTGAAGTAGGCTCGAAAGTCTTTTCGTGCAACAACCCAAATATTTTTCATCATAGTAACGAGCTCCCGTTTTTTCTCATACACTTTCAACTGTGGTCAGTTGTAAGAAGATTTCTTCGAGACTGACTCTTTCTGCACTGAATTCTAGTACGCCCATTCCTTTAGCGACGGCTGTTTCAATGATTTTATCTCGAATTTCCTTCGCTCCTGGTTTCATTTCAATCACGAGTTTAGTCCCGACAGAGGTAACTCCATTGATGCCGTCGATCCTTCGGATGGCTTCAACGCCCTCAGGAGAAGGTGCTTTGACCATAAGCGAGTAGATTAACCCTTTTTTAATACGTGTCGTCAGCTGTTCGAGGGTGTCTTGAGCGACTATTTGTCCTCGGCTGATGACGATAATTCTCTGACAGGTTGCCGTCACCTCGGGAAGGATATGAGAGCTGAGGATTAAGGTATGGTCACCCCCCAGGCTCTTGATGAGTTCCCGAATTTCGATAATTTGTTTGGGGTCTAATCCCACAGTAGGTTCGTCGAGGATGAGAACTTGAGGGTTGTGCACTAAAGCTTGCGCAAGTCCGACTCGCTGGCGGAAACCTTTAGAGAGGTTGCCTATGAGGCGTTTGCGAACGTCTCCCAGTCCGGTCTTTTCAATGGCGGATCCAACAGCACGTGACATTAAGTCTTTAGGGACTTGATGAAGCTGAGCTGCAAATTCAAGGTAGTCTGAAACCACCATTTCTGGATAAACCGGTGGGTTTTCTGGCAGAAAACCAATGTTTTTCTTGACGTCTATTGGGTTTTCGAAAACGTCAAAACCACCGATAGTTGCCTTGCCTTCAGTCGCAGGCATGAATCCGGTGAGGATTTTCATTGTGGTGCTTTTGCCAGCGCCATTAGGGCCTAAAAACCCGACAATTTCGCCTTTTTTTACTTCGAAGTTCAGGTCATGGATGGCTGGGCGTGCGCCATACATTTTAGTGAGATGAGAGACTTGAATCATACAAGGACCTCTTTTGATATTGCTTTACTTTATTCTGGATCACTTTGTCAGTCATTCTTTATTTCGTTATCATTAAAAAATTGTCAAGTTTATTTCTGGAATTTTATGATGAGGTCTTCAATTTGACCGATGACCCATTTTACGGATTTTTTCAAGGATAACGAGAGTGCAACTCCCGCCGCAAATTCATGCCCTCCTCCGCCCAGGTCCATTGCCAATTGATTGATGGCGATTCGACCTTTGGACTTGATCGAGACTCTGACGCTTCCATCTTCTTCTTCGCGGAAGAAACAAACGATCTCAGCGTCCCTCAGGAGCAGGAGTAAATTCAGAAAGGATTGAGTATCGTCTGCCGAAGCTTGATGGCTTTTCCTGAGGGCAAGAGTCATCTCCAGCCAAGCTATTTGGCCGCCACGGGCCACTCGTAAGCCTTGAAGCATTTTGCCTAGAAGTCTGACATGAGATATTTCTTTAGAGGAGTAAATAGCCTGATAAATTTCTTCGGGATTGATACCCGCCTGGATCATTTCGCCTGCAATTCGATGAGCGAGGGGAGTGGTTTGGGCATAACGGAAGCTATTCGTGTCAGTCATAATCGATACATAAAGTCCGAGTGCAATATTGGGGTTGATTTGAGTTTTCTGGGTACGCTTGTTCAAGTTAAGTTCGTAAAATAAGTGATAGAGGAGTTCTCCGATGCTACTCGATTTGGAGTCACACACTAAGGATGCATGAGGAGGGTACTTGATTTTACCCGCACCTAGGATCTCAGGGTGATGATCGAGGAAGATGATTTGTTGAGCTCGGGGATAGAGTTTTTCCCAGAGGGTTCCGAGCCTTCTGGGGTCGTTTGTGTCGACTATAATCCACAGGTCGAAAGAGTTCCAGGGTTGAGTTATTTTGAGATCTAGAAATCTATAACGCCCGGGTAAGCTGTCTGGATTGTAAATGCGGCAGGATTTTTGAGCTTGCTTTAAATAATGGAAAAGTGCGGTTTCAGCACCTAGCCCATCTCCGTCTGGAAGTAAATGTGTCGAGAGAACAATTCTCTTGGCGCGTAAGATTGAGAGTTTGAGGTTTTTGAAACTCAAGAGTGGGCCCATAGATTCCGAAAGGGATGGATGAGGCAATATCTTAAATGAAAGAGATTAAGCCAACGCCTGAAAAGGTTCGGACGAAGGGCGCGAATGATCCTCTTTATGTTATATTTGAACAACATCTTTATAATTTTCAGGATTCTGATTTAGATCGCAAGTCTTTTATTGAGCGGGTTGTACAGGATTATGTTTCCTATTTGAGAAAAAATAATATTACGATTCCTAAGTCCCTTGAGGCTTCGATTATAGAAGAATTATCTCTCCAGATTCAAACCATGCTAGTCAAGAAAATCTATGGCTCCCCTTCGATTCAGCATTATCAGAAAAGTCTCCCTACCGAGGTGCGTCGAAAGGCCCGCGTAAAGTACTCGAAATTAGCGAGATAGATAGAGGTTTGATTTACTAGCTGAAGTGTTAGTTCTCTTCCCGCTTCGCGAGAAGTATTACGTTATTAAGAGCATTGTCATTCGTTTTCTGAGCTGTCGTGCGAATTGAGTTCAATCCATTCGATTTCAGGATGGCCTCGATGAGAGATTGCCGGCCGTCCATACTGCTGGTTTCCATCGCCACCTGTTTGATTCTGTGCCAAAAGTTGTGACCCAATCCCTGCAAAACCTGAAGTTCCAAGCCCTCAACATCAATCTTAAGAAGGTTAATAAAGAGATTTTTGTTCTGCTGAATCACGTTTTCCAATGTTTCGAGCCTAACCTTCGACTCTTCGACTCCCATAACCCATCGGATCGCCCACCACATGGGTGTGGACCTACAAACAAGCGCTAAAGTCCGCTGCATTCCTCAGCAATGCGTCAGGAGAAAATTTCGGCATTAGCGCCGACGTCGAACACCGTATCTCCAGGCCGCACCTCGATACCCAGATCAAAGTATTCGCCTACTTCATTTCGTAGCTCTTGTATCGAAATTTTGCTTCTACGAGATAAAATCATAAATTCTCCATAAAAATCCAGTAATTCTCAGCTATTTTTTATTAATTCTGAGCCGAAATCGAGACTTTCACAAAAACTAGACTCACAGCTCCTCTGATATTTATCAACCACGATTCACACCTGGAGGAGCGATGAACACCATTCGTGTCACTATCTCAAATAGAATGAACTGGCCAGAATATTTAGTTTTTTCCAGCCGTGTAACCACTCTGTTTTCTCCGATTGCGAGGTCTACTTCTTAGCTTTCCGGACTTGCCGCTTCAAGTGCTGAATAATCGAGGCCGCCACGTTGAGCCCGGTGGCCTTTTCGATTCCTTCGAATCCTGGAGAGCTGTTGACTTCGATGACCAAGGGGCCTTGGTTGCTTTCCATGAGATCGACTCCAGCAATTTGGAGTCCGAGGACTTTTGCAGCACGGATCGCTGTTTTTTCATGGTGGGCCGGGAGCTTGACAATGTCGCCCGACGCTCCGCGGTGAATGTTGGATCTGAACTCTCCATCGGCAGCCGTTCTCATCATGGCAGCCACGACCCGATCCCCTACGACGAATGCTCTGAAGTCTCTGCCTTCGCCTTCGACAATAAATTGTTGGACAATCACGTCCTGGTCGAGGGTGCGGAGCGTGTCCAAAACGGATCCGAGGGATATAGGTGTGTGGACGAGCATGACCCCCATACCCTGGGTTCCCTGGAGAACCTTGAGGACAACGGGAAGTCCTTTGACGGCTTCGACTGCCGCACGAAGACCTCGGGTGCTTCGAGTGAGGACGGTTGCCGGAACCAAAATTCCGGCTTCTGTAAGGACTTGTAAGCTGCGCATTTTGTTGCGTGACTCAGCAATCGCTGTGGAGCCATTGATCGCCAGAACTCCGCGCATCTCAAATTGTCTCACGACAGAGAGGCCATATTCGGTAATCGAGGCGCCAATCCGTGGAAGAACGGCATCAAAATCAGGTAAAGGAGTGCTCTCAACCAAGATTCGGCTCTGCTTGCCGTCTAAGACAAGCTGGCACTCCAAAGGATTGACAATATCACAGTGAATTCCAGCTTTTCGAGTCTCCTGAATGAGCCTTCGAATACTGTACAACTTCTTATTTCTCGAAAGAATTGCAATGCGCATTAATTCTACACTAGCATAGGGCGAAAGTTTTGGATTAGGTATTGTTGATTCAGTCGACAGGGATTATCCTGTTTTTTTCAATTCTTCCTGGATGAGTTTCCTGATTTCTTCACTAGGATTGACGCTGCTTTGATCCATGGCTTCTTTTAGAAGTGAATTGATTAAAGTCTGATAAGGGACACGTCTTTTTTCTGACTCTTTGAGAAGCCATCCTATGATATCTAAATCTAGCTTAATGGTCTTAGTAACTTTTGCTTGCTTTGGATCAACTAAGGGCCCACGATGGCGAATTTTTACTTTACTTAAATCGTAGTGCTTTCTCATACTCTTTCCTTTCAATTGCGTCAGCTTTTCGTGCCGAAATGATACGGATGGTATCCTCAGATCGCTCGCAGAATACAACCAGTAGAATGTTTAAAATTTCAGATAAACCGATTGCGATGGATCGGTCTTCGTCTTCGCTATGGTCTGGATCAGCAAAGGTAAGAGTAAATTTTCCACCAAAAACAGTTGCCGCTTCATCGAATGATACTCCATGTTTTTTTTCATTCGATTTTGCTTTTTTTTCGTCCCAGTCAAATTGCATGTTTTGATTCTATTACAGAATATTTACGCTGTAAATATTCTGAGATGAGGCGGGGCCTAGAATGAAATGTTTGTATAAACAATTGCAATGCGCATTATTTCTACACTAGCATAGGGCGATGAGCATACCAACAAGTAGGGTG
Source organism: Oligoflexia bacterium (assembly GCA_031386075.1). Classification (GTDB taxonomy): domain Bacteria; phylum Bdellovibrionota; class UBA1018; order UBA1018; family UBA1018; genus CAIYTD01. The sequence continues at coordinate 5,891 of JANNCA010000035.1, read as the reverse complement.
AGTCGCAGGGCGACTCGTTTTGGCGTCAAATCGCTCTTCGTGAGTCTGCTTCTGGGATGCACGAGCCAGAGTATTAAAATGTCCTTGTCCGAAATGGAGCAGGCAGCCCTTCAACAATCCGTTCCAGTCAAAGCCATATTTTCTTTGCTACCCCAAGCCGCTAAGCCGTTTCCCTCCCTTTGGAGTAAGAAAATGCCGGGGGCCATTTCAGGGCTGAGCGCATCGGGGGATGGGAAGGCAGTCTTAGTGGCGACTTCTCCGGATTTGGATATTGTTGGAAGCTCGAGCAATTATTTGCTGACTTGGTTGACAGGCGGAGGTCGTGTGGCCTGGCAGAAGCGAATGAATGCCCCCGTCAAAGATCAAGATCTAGCACGGGATGGATCGTGGGCTGTTATTTCGAACTATTCAGACGAAGTGAAGGCCTGGAGTGCTCGAGGCAAGCTTCTCTGGTCAGTGGAGGGGGTGTGTCGGCCCCGGATTTTGAATTTGTCTCAGCAAATTCTTTGCTACCACGACGATGATGCTGAGCCCGGCGTGGCCTTCGACTTGTTGGATGCAAAGGGGCATAAGGTCTATTCTTACGCGATTCCGAGTGACGAAAAGAATCATGTCGATGTTTTGGCACTGAAAGTTTCCCAAGATGAGCGATTTCTCGCTGTGGCATTGACTGGTGGGAGGGTCGTTTTTTTCGAACTTGCCCCCTCGGGACCCAGGGGATCCTCTGGATGGCGATTGGGCCCTCGGGTGATCTGGGAGCAGGTCGTCCAGGGAGAGGTGGTGGATGTCGGAATTTCTTCCGGCAATTCATCGCGTGTCGCGATTCTTTATCAGGCTGCACCCGCAGTAAAAAAATCACTAAAATTACCTACCGTACAGAGGAAAGTCGCTATTTATGATCATGAAGGCCATTGCGTAGGGGAAAAAGAGCTTAAGTTCGCTTCTCAGGTCGAACTGGTCGCTCAAGGAGATGCCGTTCACTACTATGGGAATGGCACCGCTGGGAGGGGTGGAGCGGGGCAAATTTGGGGAGTTTGGGAGTTTTCTGTCTCAGAATCGAACTTATCCCGCACTTGGTACCTAAATGGGGCCCCTTCAGAATATACTTCGACTTTGAACGTCATTGGGACTGAAGCTCGGGTCGGGACCTGGATCGGCTATGACGGGAATGAGGTAGCGTCTAGGACGAGTCATTTACTGTCCTTCGATAGGCAGGGCCACCTGAGCAGAGACCTCCCAGTCGCGTCGGAGGCGGGGTCTTACCTCTACGCTTATCGGATCGTTCGAGGGGGGGCCATCGCTGTAGTGGCCACCGATGACGCCCGGATTGCTCTGTATAATATAAATTAAATTAATAGAATCAAGAAGTATTTAATAAAACTTAAGAATCTCCCGCAGCTAGCCGATGGATCTCGGGTAGACATAATTTGGGGTAATACTTATGAGCTTATGGTGGAATAACACAAGTCGACTCTATTTTTTGCTAGCGGTCGAAGGGCTCTCTTATAGTCTTTCTGGGGTGTGTGGATTTGATGATGCTGACCTTCTCAATGAGGCCAGGGAAGCTGCTCAAGCAGGGGATCAATCAGTACAGAGTGGCAGAGGTGTTTCTTCTGATACTCGAATAGAAGGTCAAAAACAGAAATATTTAACCTCTCTTAATGATTTAGCTAAAGTTGAAGTTGAATTAGAAAATAAAAAAATTCAACGTAACCGGGCGCATGAAGTCATGCAAGAAAATAAAAATAAAACTTGGCTAAGAGAAGATAGTATTTCGTTAAAAACTGCCCGGTCTCAAAAAGAAAAGCTTGACCGAGAAATAGTGGGCATAGAAAAAAAATTAATAACCAAACAAAATTTATATGCCTCAGAAAAAATTAAGTTAGAGCTGGTGACTGATCATCCAGGTGCTCCGACTAGCGATGACGTGTTGAGATCACTCCACGTTGGGAAGGGAAATAGCTCCACTTCAGAATCCAGACATTATCATTCTCATAGTACAGACTCGATGTCTTCAACGACAAAATCTCACGATTCTGACGAGCTGGATCAGGGGGTCCAGAGTTATGAAGGGACTCAAAGAAAACTTCTCGGTGTCATAAGTAGAATGAAAAAGTTGCTAGTCAGTAACGACAGGGATGAACAAAAAAATTTAGATCGTACTGAAGTTTTGGAATACGCGACTGATGCTTTGAAAATGCTCAATGGGATTGGCAAGTGGCAAGGTGGATCCAATGGGTCATTTCAAGCCGTGACTCAATACGCAAAAGCTGTCCATGAGGCTTCGTTGAACGCCAAAAGTTCTGATAAACAGGGTTCTTTTGACGATTTTTATGAAAAAATGATCTCAGCACAGGAACGTGCGAATCACTCTGTTGAGGATGAATTTGAAATTTTTAATAATCGAAAGGGTGGAGGGTCATGGCCATCCAGGTTTCGACCTTCGCCTGCCTTGGCTTGTTTTGATGAGGGCTATGGGGAGCCTATGGGTTCAGTGGCTCATAAAAGCATAAATTTAGCTTTGGCCGCGGTATTAGAGGAAATGCGCCATGCTAACCCTGCGTTGGCGGGGAAAATTGAAAATGTGATGGCAGAAAATGCACAATCTTCTGAGTCTCACTTCTCAAGTGGAACTCAGTCGTTGAATGGTCGTCATGGACGAGATTTAGCGGGCTCTTTTGTTGGTGAGGATGATTCGATATCTCCTAGGGAGCCATCAGCAAAGTCCGATGTAGTTCAAAGTCTGGGCACGGTGCTGTCCAAATTAAACGGGAAAAAATTAATGGAGATTTTTTCTGATCCTACTGGTTTAAATTTTAAGAGTCCAGGTAATCCGAATGGCGTTGCCTGGCCTCCGGAATTAAGAAAATTTCTAGACACGGGATTAAAAAAATCGTCGCCAAAGTTGGTGTCGAATTATACCGGCATTGATTATGAAAGTGCACTAGTAAAACTTATGAATGATCCTCATGTTGCCCAAGAATTCGGTGCTGTACTTGCTGAAAAAGACCGAGATTTTAAAAAATTAAAGTTGGGACCTGGTATTGCTCCGGGACATGTGAGAGTCGACGGCGTAGATTTAGAAATAGGTCCAAAGCATCAGTTAAATTTAATTTCAGAACTCGAGACTCTTAAAAAACTTGAGGGAGAATACGATAAATTTATTGTATTTGATAAATCAACGACTCTATTGGAGTGGCTGAAAAAAGAATATGATTGGGCTGAATTTTCTAAAAATAGTCATCAGTCAGAAAAGAGTCTGGCCGAGGTAGTTTTCAATCAAATACGCGAAACTTCTGATGCTATAAAAAAAGAATATTGGATAAAATGGCTTAGAAATATTCCAATCCACAAGTCTCCGTCCGTCAATGAAAGTGCAGCGCAACCTTCTTTTTCTAGCTCTAATGGAGCGCTTGGGAAAATTGGACGAGATTTTAAGGGTCGAATTGTGGCTTTGTCTCTGAGTGCAAATCCGAACACCGCGGAAGCCCTTAAAAATAGCCACGCTGTGACACTGACCTATTTGGATGACCATTCTGGCAAGGTGATTTTAAAAGCGCCTCTAGATACCAAAGGCGTATCGATGAACCAAACGTTTGCAGAAGGTTTGATTTCTCATCTATCTCATTTGAATGTAGGTAAGGTTACCTTCACTAAAAATGGAAGGGCATCTTATGAAGTTCAGGGTGCTGTGATGGGCCATCCGATTGTTTTTGATCATCAGGGGCAGGTACTTAACACCGAAGGTACTCGCAATATTATGACTCTTCCGCCTTCGAGCCGTGTGAAAGGCCTGTCCATTCTTGCCCGCGCTGGCGGGGGCGTTACCGTGAGTGGGACTAACCCAGGAGTGAGCTCTGGAGATTTACCTAGCCTAAAGGCACTGGATGCTTTGATCTCACGAGTGGCTGCCAGCGGGCCGATTGAGGATATTTCTTTAAATATTCATTTGTCCCCTGGTATTTATTCAATTCAGATGCAAAATTCCGTAGCCGGAGGAGCGCCATTCAGTCCCATTGAATTCGATAAAAAAACAGGAGTAGTGGTTGCGAACCCTGATCTATTTAAAGTGATAGGCTCTAACGGTGGAAATGCACCTGTAGGAGTAAATCCAATTGTGGGTCATCCTGATAAAATTCTTGTGAAGATCGGTGACGCCGATCCCGTAGAAGTGAGTACCGTCCACTTCCTTGGGCAGCTCGGAACATTGCAGCATTTGGGTGGAAAGGTGAAAGACCTGACTTTTATTTCTAGTGATAGAACTAGTTATGTCTGGACTGAAGCGGGAAACGATCAAGCTAAGGTAACAACATTGCCGAGTGGCAAGATCGATGAGCTTGACCTCAGTTTAGCGGGCCAGAACCCAGTTGGCCCTCCGAACTTAATTCGAGTTAAATCTATGGGCAGTGAATACCACGTTTTCCTAAAAGGTGCTGAGGGTTATGCAGTCCTTTCTGACGAAGCCAAGGTGAAACGCCTAGTGACTGACCTTGCTGGCGGCGGTGCTGGAATTACAAAACTGGATATTGAAGGAAATCCGAAAGGTTTAAAATTTATTTCTCCAAATAATTGGGCTGTTGAATGGGATGCAAATCGTCCTTTTTGATGATGAGAGCAGAACTCAGTCTAAAAGTTAAAAAAAGTTAATCTAAAAATAGATTGACAGCGGGGCACTCACTCTTTGTGGGGTGACCCTTCAACTCCAGTAACTCCACGGTAGAATTCCAATCTGATTGACCTCTGGGATTTCGATATTCGAGAGGGGTGTCACGAGGAAGCCGCGCTTGAGGTTGAGTTTCTTCATGGATCCGGCCACGGCTCGTTCATGCCAACCGAAACCTTGGGGTGCCGAACGGCCTTGGACGATGAACTTCAGAGCGAATTCTTCATCTTCGCAAACCAGATCAACGGGGGATCCTTTGGCGCTGCGGTAGAAGGTTAGGGTGGGGCGTTGCTGCGAGTACTCGAGGAGAGCGCGTAATTCATTCAAGACGGTATGTCGGATGAGAGACAGGAAGGCTCCCTCGCCAGAGTCGCCCTTCATGAGGTAGTGGGCTAGGCCAGAATCTAAAAGCATCCACACATCTCCGCCGATGGATTGAGGATGAGCTGGGATCCTGCGAATGAGAAAGATCGTTTCCATGGCGACTAAATATTTTCTGAGTTTACGGCTGTCGATAGAAAAGTGATGGAGAGAGGGCCATTCTCCTTCTCGGAGAGCTTTAGCGAATTCACTTAAAATTCTCATAGCAATATCCGGTGAGTAATTCCGACCGTAGACTCTAAACAGGTCGCGATAGAGAGTCGTATCCAGCCAGCCGCTCCAGTAGTGATTTTGCTGTAAGGGGTCCCGTAAAAACATCGGTACGGGCATACCTCCCGTTCGACTTGCTCTGGCAATATCCTCAGGGCGAAATTGAAGTGAAGTCGCGGGGTCTGGGGAGTGTGACGAGTTTGGGAAGTTCGCGGAATTCAAATGAATGATTTGCTTGAATTTCGGAATGGGTTTCTCCATTCCTTCAGCCAGAGTGAGGGGGAAGAGGTGGAGTAATCCGATTCTTCCAGTTAAGGACTCTCCGATTCCTACCTTTTCTGAGAACTCAGTCGAGCCGGTGAGATAAAACTGCCCAGGGATTCTTTGTCGATCCACGATGACTTTGCAGGCGTCGAAGAGTTTGGGGACCTTCTGAACCTCGTCGATGAGAAGCGGAAGATTTCTTTTGGATAGGAATATTTTGGCTGAGTTCTCCGCGTCCTGGCGGGCGTCTTCGTCGTCGAGAGTGACATAGTTTGCTATGCCCAGAAGATCTCGCAGGAGGGTTGTCTTTCCGGTCTGCCGAGCGCCAATGACGCCTACGACAGGCCAGAGCTTCGAGTAGCGGGTGAGGGTT
>JANNCA010000325.1:0-5122 GCA_031386075.1 Oligoflexia bacterium | reverse complement strand
AAAATTTTCTGTAGAAAAACAAGCAAAAATAATCGGACTTAGATGGAGCAACGCAATGGAATCCGCAAAAGGATTTATTGATGAAAATGATCACGTTTCAGGCTCCCTCCAATATTTAATCAGAGACAACCAAAGAAGTGGGATTCACGAATCAGGACTTGGATCCATTATCCGTTTGGAAAACAGAAATCTTAACTTCAGTAAAATTCAAATTCTTGATTATATTTCTGGAAATGCAGATCGATACAATGGCAAAAACTATTTAGTCCTCAACGAAAGTAAAGTCCTTGGCATCGACTTCGGCCTAGCATTTGGAATGAACCATGGAGGCTGGATCAATAACACCGATCAGCTCTTCATTGATGCCGATCTAGTAGAACACAACGGACATCCAATAGTTCGCCCTGGAAGCCAAAAAACAACCCCAGAAGGATTTGCCTATAATTTTAACCAATTAAATAGAAGGGACAAGGACAAAATTCTAAACACAACTGTAGGCCAAATTATTATAAATTTGGCAAATCTATTAAACGCAGAATCCCTAAATAGGTTAGTCAATCGTTTTAATGAAGTCCAGAGACTCGTTCGTCTTCATTACAATGACTGATTAAACTAAAAAACATCGGACTCGAGGCAGTACAATGAAAATAATTAATTCAGTTCAATTCATCCTACCCTTCGCATTCAGCCTTCTTTTTGTTACACCTATGGCAAACGCCTATCACGAAGGGCTACAATCCTGCGCATCATTGAGTCAAATTGTATCGTCAACCAACACGAGCTCACTCCAATCAGAAATAAGGATTTTTTCAGTCAATAATCCGAACGATAGAGCCGCCATTGAGAGATTTCGACTTGATCAATTTAATCTATTTTGCCAGCAAGCCGTCGATCAGGAGTTTTTTCCGACCACCCGATTCCAAGAATGTATCGATCGTCTCAGCCAGAACGTAGAATTAACTGTAACTTCTATTCGGACTCAAGAAGAAGAAATTAACCCTCCGTTTGCAGCCTATTCAAGGTCTGAAGCAGAATCTTTCACTGCAGCCTATTCTATTCGAATACAAAACAACAATTTTCAGAACACGATTGCTATTGCTGGTGAAAATATTGACATTTCTCACGCACCAGATGGGGCGGAAACTTCATTTGAGATCACGGGCAACGGTCTTCGAGCATGGACAGAAAATGCAATGAACCTTCTTTTCACCGAAGATCGCGAACCTACGCCTGCAGTTTTATCTTTGGAACAGGTTATCGCCTACGGACTTTCCGAAGTTTTCGATTCCGCTGCTTTTAACGGAAGCTTTAATGGCCAGGTGAGATCCATACAAGAGGGTGGACGCAATCCTCTGTTCAGACCGAGAAGCGTGCCATCCGTTCAATTGTCAGAAATAAATAGGATTCGAGAAAAAATAGAAAGACGAATCAACATTTTGAACTCTGGCAGCCCAACTGGTTTTTATGTGAATGAAAATCATATTCAAGGGGGTATGAGCATAGGTGGCGATAGAAATGAATTGGACTCTGATCCTTATTTTTGGCTAAGAATCAATGATAACCCGAGAGATCGCACTGTATTTTTGTCAATGCTAGACTCAATTCGAACTCAAAATGAATCCAACTTTCTTGAATCGATGATGGATCTTGCTACCAGCTTCACTCGAGACTTAGTTGCACCAAAAAATGTATTTATTCAGGCTTTTTCGTTTCTTTATGTTACAAAACAGTTTCCTTCAATCGGTGTTTTAATGCAATATTGTCACTTTTCACTCAGGTGCGGGCAAATCCACTAGTCCCTGAACTCTATAGAGCGGAATTGCAATTATTTTCAAAAGGAATAATGGGTTCAAATTATGAAATTACGGCAAATTCTCTGCTTGACGTTGGGACTCATTTTCTGGAGTTCACCTTCAGGTGCAACCAGCGAAATAGAACAAGTGCGAACCAACCCTGCTTATGCTGTTACTTTGCGCACCCAATTGAATGAAATCAGAAACGGGAAATCTGAATTTGGACCTGATTGCGCTCTCGATTACTTAGAAAAGAAAGCACAAAAATATGGAATTTTGAACGAAATTCAACATCGATTTATATCGAAAATGATAGGCTCGCCTAAAAAATCTGATGAAGAAATTTTTTTAGAATTTGGTTATGACTTAAATCCAGTAAATACTCCTATCGCAAAAATCAATGATAAGTTATTTTTATCGAGTGTCATTCAAGCTGAGAACTTCGACCTTTTAAAAGCACTAGGCATTACTCACATCCTCAACTTAACAGGCTATAAACATGGAACAAGCGAACTACGCTATCCACCAAAATTCAGAAATGACTTTGAATATGCTCATCTGGTGATCGCTGATGAGGATGATCCGGTAACAATGCTCACCTTCAGAAGTAATTTTTTTGAAGCAGGGAATGATTTTATTCATCAAGCCCTCATGAGTCGTCATTCAAGTCGAGTGCTAGTTCATTGTGAAGCTGGAATCTCTAGATCGAGTACACTTGTGATTTCGCATCTGATGAGTGTTTGGAATCTGTCGGTAAAAGAAGCCTTTGAAACTGTTAAAAACTTAAAAGCAAATATTGCTCCCAATCAGGCCTTTTTCAGACAGTTGCTCGAACTAGAGTCGTGGATTGTAAATACAAGGGGGCTTGATATGATTCTCCCATCCTATCCAATTCACGATTACCTGGTCGATCAAATGCTGGAAGGACCTGCAGCAGGATTTTTGCGTGAAGCGGTCGAAACTGCGATCGTCAGAGCGAAATACGACCCTAATCAGGCAATGGCTTATTTGTTTGAAGCCTATTAAAACAAAGGAAGGTCTTTCCCCTCACCTCTAAAGCCCATAGACAGACTGGATCATTTGCGGTAAATAACGAGAATAAATCCCATGTTCAACCTGCATTTTAAATTTCATAAAACTAAGGAGACCCTTTGAATATTTCTAAAGATTGCGTCGTATCGATTCACTACACCCTAAAGAATAACGAAAATAAGATTTTAGACTCATCCACAGGCAGCGATCCCCTAGTCTACATGCATGGCTCTGGGGGGATTATTCCTGGGCTAGAAAAGGCACTCGAAGGGCGCGGTCCAGGTGAACAGCTTAAAGTTCAAATTGCGCCTGAAGATGCTTATGGCACACGCGACGAAAAGATGGTTCAGAGTATTTTAAAAAGCGAATTCAAAGAAGCCGACCAAATGACCGCAGGAATGCAGTTTCAAGTGGATACACCCAAGGGCCCTTTAATGTTGACGGTCGTCGAAGTCAAGGACACTGAAGTTGTGGTTGATGGGAACCATCCACTTGCAGGAATTACGCTTCACTTTGACGTCGAAGTCACTGAAGTACGAAAACCCACTGAAGAAGAACTGTCCCATGGACACGTCCACGGACACGGCGGGCATCACCACTAAAGGACTGCCCTCAGATGATGTCTTGGATTACTCCCGAGAAACCTGCGATCTTACTTGCCCCTATGGAAGGGGTGACCGATGCCCCAATGAGAGCCCTCCTCACTGAACGAGGAGGGTTTAGTTTTTGTGTGTCAGAATTTCTCAGAGTAACTCAGACTCTCCTTCCCCCTCACGTCTTTTATCGACACGTCCCTGAAATGAATCACGGTAGCAGAACTCCGTCAGGAGTTGCCGTTCAGATTCAACTGCTCGGAGGGGACGAAGAGATGATGACTTTGAATGCCCAAATGGCTTGTGAGCTGGGAGCAGGAGCAATTGATATTAATTTTGGCTGCCCCTCTCCTCTCGTCAACCGTCACGACGGGGGAGCCTCTTTACTCCGATATCCTGAGAGGATTCAAAACATAGTCTCGGCCGTGAGAAAAGGGGTCCCGGCCTCAATTCCCGTATCCGCAAAATTACGTTTGGGATGGGAGTCGATGGATGATATTTTCGTCAATGCAGAAAAAGCAATTCTAGGAGGTGCATCGTGGCTAACCATTCATGCACGAACTAAGGCCCAAGGCTATACCCCTCCAGCACATTGGAGGTACATCGGCGAAATCAGACGGCGGTATGCCATCCCCATTGTTGCTAACGGAGATATTTGGACCCGAGAAGATTTCTTAAAATGCCAAGAGATGACTGGATGCCAACACTTTATGATTGGCCGAGGGGCTTTGGGTGACCCCTCTCTTGTACACGAAATGGCCAGGCAATTAGGCATTCCCCAGCTGAGGGGAACCTCAGCCGAATTAGAATCCTATCCCTTCAGACAGGAGCCTGAAAGCTGGGAGCCTCTTCTCCTCAGGTTCTCAGAGCTGAGTGAGCCCTCTTCAAAGGGGTATCACTATACTACCTGTAGAATCAAACAATGGCTTAAGTTAGCTTGTGTAAAAAATTCGCTTCCCTGGTTCAATGAAATCAAAAAAGCACAAACCTTAGACGAACTCTTTACGATACTACGATCACTTCCTAGCAGTAAACAAATGGACTGAATAAATTTCAAGTTGGCGAACGTGCTTAAAAAATAACCACGGAAGATGAGTGATTTTATTCACAATTCCGAAGCCTTCCTGCGCATAGAGCCATTCTACAGCTCCAGCTGAATCCCGAACGTCTCGCGGAAGAATTTTGCGCAATTTTTTAGAGACAGCTTCATGCCAAATATAGGGGCAGCTTTGAATCGCTATTCCTCCTGCTTTCAATAAAGCATGCTGAAGGGCCGGCAATTGAGAGGGCTCGTCCATCATGTCAATCGTATTCAATGCAATCGCTAGGTCCCATCGCCCGGGTTGAACAGGAAGACTTTCAAGATCACCGACGATCAAGTCTACCCTCCCCCCCAAGCCCAACCCTGACCCCAAACCTAAATCGACGGGAATCTGAATCTTTCGAGATACCGAGCCGTGCAAAAGGTCCTCGGGAATCGACAGGGTTCCCGAGTAAGGAACGCCAAGAGCCAAATGCCTCCCCAACGCAATGCTCGCAAAGGAGCTGTCCACACCCAGATAAGAATTTAAATGCGGCTTCAATTGTCGGTAGAGCCCCCCCACCCCGCATCCCAATTCTACAACGTCTGCACCCGGGTGATTTGGATAACTATCTGAGACCCACTTTTCAATTTTTGCGAAGGGCCCCTGATCCCAATACTCC
>JANNCA010000030.1:0-3220 GCA_031386075.1 Oligoflexia bacterium | reverse complement strand
GACTCATTTTTTCAAAGGGGGCTCCAGAGAGGATTCTTAATCAATGCATAAATAGTATGGACAGTATGGGTCCAAGTGGCCTTGGAGCTTTCGAAAAAAATAAGGTGATAGGCGGCGCCGATGTTTTGGCTAGTCAGGGTTATCGTGTATTGGGATTTGCGTTCGCTCGAATGAAAAACGACTCAACTGAAATTGAAATCAAAATATTAGAGAACAATCTTACGTTTGTCGGCATGGTTGGACTGATCGACCCACCTAGAAAGGAAGCCTCTGAAGCCATTTCTCTTTGCTTTAAGGCAGGTATTCGTCCAGTAATGATTACTGGATACCATCCGGAAACAGCTAAATCGATTGCCCGTAAGCTGGGCCTTTGGATAGAAGGTAGTTCTGAGGTAGTCACCGGAGCGCAGCTTTCCCAGATGACTGAGGAGGAACTCAGAACTCGAGCTGCTGAAGTCGCAGTTTATGCGCGTGTTGCCCCAGAGCAAAAAATCCAAATTGTACAAGCACTTCAGGAAATGGGTGAGATTGTTGCGATGACAGGCGACGGAGTGAATGACGCTCCAGCCTTAAAGCGCGCGGACGTTGGGGTAGCAATGGGAAAGGGCGGAACTGATGTTGCACGGAAAGCCGCCACTGGCAAAGTATGGCATTTACTGTACTTGCACTGACCCAAATGGGCCATGTGCTTGCCATCCGCTCCGAGGGGGAGTCGCTGTTTTCGATTGGATTATTCAGTAATCTTTTTGTTTTTGGAGCTGTTGTGATCACAATCGCTCTACAATTAATGTGTCTTTATCTCCCAGTGTTGAATTCACTACTTAAGACGACACCTCTAAATTTGAGAGAATTGTTATTGTGCTTGGTATTATCTTCAATTGTATTTGTAGCTGTTGAAATCGAGAAATGGTTTTTTAGACAGAGTTGAAAAAACCATTCAATCTCAGTTTATGAGGCCGAATTTTTTTGCGATCACCGGCCAAATTTGAAGGAGGGTAATCATCGCTGCTGCTATCATCGGACCCAGAAATACGCCAAAAATACCAAACATCTGAATTCCTCCAAAGATTGAAATCAGGCTAACGAGGGGGTGCATCCCGCCTCGACCTTTCAGAACCAGTGGACGAACGAAATTGTCGACGACTCCCGTGAGCATCCCGAGCCCAATCATAGCGAAACATTGAATGATTCTGCCTTGAAGATACAGGTAGAGTGCCCCGGTTATCCAAACAGGGGTACTTCCTATCATAGGAATCCATGCAAAGATAAAGATTGCACCTGCAGCTAGAAAAGCGGATGGAACGCCCAATGCGAGAAAACTAAAAAACATAATAAAAGCCTGTGCGGCTGCCGCTGCAAGCGTCGCCCAAATCACTGAGACGGCAGTATTTTGGAAGGAGTCAAGGAGCCTAGCGCTGATTTGAGAATCTATTGGGATTTTATCCATAGTCCAGTTTATAAAATCACGACCGTCAATAAAAAAGAAAAAACAAGAGATCGCTGCCAACACCAACTGAAGGATAATCTTTGGAACAATGGCCACAAGACCAGGAACCAGTGCAGTAAAATTTTTTCCGAGATCCTGGATTAAGTTTTTTATCTGGTTTTCGAAAGCCACAGGATCTTCTACAAAGGGTTCCACAACGCGCCAGTGGGCAATGCGATCTGTAAGAGATCGCAGAGAGAGATCATTACTGTTGGCAAGAGTCTGTCCGATGGTTAACCCCTGTCGCACGGCTAAAGTGATAAAGAGAGAAATCGGCCCAATCACAAGAAAAAAAATAGCCAGAGTCACTACTAGAGAGGTTACTTTAGGGTGGAGGTTCAATCTTGTTAATCGATTGTATGAAGATTGAAATAAAATAGCAAAAATACCCCCCATAGTCACCGCCAAGAGGTAGGGTAAGATCATGCGGATCATAGTGACCGAAAAGCCCAAGAGTAGGATTAAAAACATCACTAAGGTCATGCGGCTGGATTTTTGTGATGGCAGCATCATTTTTCAGATGCAAGAAGCGAGCAGTCGTATTTGGGTCGCCGACCTATGAGAATTCTAAAAATCCTTAAACTCCCATGATATGAGCGCCACTATCGACGTAGTGAGTGGTCCCCGTGATGTGCTTGCCCATAGGTGAGCAGAGAAAGGCGGTCAAGGCGCCTACGTCGTCAGCTGTGATATTTTCGTGTAAGGGGGTTTTTTCTTCAGCTGCAGCCAGCATCGTTCTGAAATTACGAATTCCCGCAGCAGCAAGAGTCTTCACTGGGCCAGCTGAAATGGCATTGACTCGAATTTTTTTAGGTCCAAGATCGTATGCCAGGTATCGAACGCTCGCTTCTAGCGCCGCTTTGGCCACACCCATCACGTTATAGTTAGGAACGACCTTTTCTGCTCCATAGTAGGTTAGAGTTACAATGGAGCCATTTCGCCCTTCCATCAGGGGCTCAGCCCTATTGGCGACAGCGATGAGGCTAAAGGCGCTGATGTCGAGTGCTATTCGGAATCCATCCCGAGTGGTGTTTACGAATCGTCCTTCGAGGTCTTCTTTGTTTGCGAAAGCTACCGAGTGAATGAGAATATCTAGGTGGCCCCAGTGATTTTGAATTTTAGTAAAAAGTGCGTCAATCTGAGAGTCGTCACTTAAATTACTGGTTTAATTTATTTCAGCTTGAAGCGACTCTGCCAGGGGTCTGACTCGGCGTTCTAGGGCATCTCCAATAAAGTTAAACGCCAGTTTGGCTCCCCCGTGGTGAAGATGCTGAGCAATCGACCATGCTAAGCTTCTTTCATTGGCGAGACCTAAAATAAGCGCTTTTTTTCCTTCGAATGGTTTTTCTGATGAGATAAACATACTTTGCCTCTTTCAGAGTCTTTAATCATTGGGAACAAGATTGTGCAAGAGTGAATCGATTGAGGTTCATGTCATGACGTTGATTGTCCAAAAGTTTGGTGGCACATCGGTTGGAACAGTTGAAAGAATTCAGCAGGTTGCACGAATTGTTTTAGACGCCCAGGCGCGAGGTAATGAGCTCGTGGTGGTCGTTTCTGCAATGTCCGGAGAGACTCACCGGTTGGTAGAGTTGGCCGTTCGAATTAATCCGGTCCCCTACTCACGGGAATATGACATGCTCATCGCAAGTGGAGAGCAAATCGCTGTAGGCCTGATGACTTTGGCGATTAACACTGAAGCCATTAACAGAGGGGTGTCGAGGGTGGCTGCAA
>JANNCA010000303.1:0-3334 GCA_031386075.1 Oligoflexia bacterium | reverse complement strand
CCGGTTCGATCTGCCTCTTTGATCGACTCTTGGTCTCCAACTTAGCGCCCGCAGTACACTATTTTGATTCTAGGCAATCCACGTGCATTGAGCTGTGGGCGAACCGGACCCCTATAACCGGCTTTGCCTTGTACCGAAACGGTTCCTCGAGGATTTTCAAACACTTCAAATTCAATCGTCTCTGACGGGAATCTCAAGCCCAGCATTCTCTTGAATCCAATCGGCGACATCAATAAAAACACTTTTAAGGCCATCTGCCGTTAGTGCCTCAGTTTGCCCAACAACTGTGAAATCAAGGTCCTCCGAAAATCGGTAAGTTTCAAAGTAACATTTCTTAAGGCACGTCCCGCCCTTAAAAACCCATTTGTCTTTTAGTAAAAAATGACTATGAATCCCAGCGAGAAACCACCCGAGAGCATAGTCCTTTTCAACTACCTGCGGTTGCAAACCAAGTTTTCCGGCTACCTCAATGATTTCTTCTTTTCGAATCACTTTATTACTCCCTTCCCTTTCAGAGACTCGGGCACCCAAAGATTCCAGGCAGTCACAAGAGCCTTTGAAGGTGTCTGGGGATCAAGCTGCGAATATCCAGTCCGCATGTTTTTACGGCAAATCTCTATCGTTTTTTCCTCAGCGGGAAACCCTCTCTCAAGAACAAAACCCATCCGCTTATAGACTGCACTATTCCCCAGTTTTTCCGCGTATTGAAGCAGCAACAGAAGATCCTTGTGCTTTGATTGAATATAATTTGAAAAAACGTCAATCGATGAACGAATACCACCGCCAAGGCTCGGGTCATTGAAAAGATCGAGAATTGTTCTTGTTGGATCTGAAACGTTAATCTTATGGTCCTCAAGCCACACTGGTTTTGTTCCAAACATTCCGTGACTACCTACCGTCTTAATTATAAAGCGCGCTCCCTTGAAACGGACGTCCCTTTGGTGAACTTTTTTTGTCGTGATAATTACAATTGAATGGAAAATTTGCTCTGTGAGATCCCAGTGTTCGGCGGCGGTCCAACCCCCAATATAACAAGGTTCAAACATAGATTGCGCCAAAAGCCAGGGCTCGGATATTGCGATATCGGTTGATTCAGCTTCCAATGGTACAGGAATATACAGCCCACGCTTTACGCGAACAATCCATCCTCGTGCAGCCCATCGACTTAGCAACTGACTAGTCTTCTCACGTGGTAACCGAAGGGTATCAGATGCGCTCGAGACGGAAATCACTCCTCGATTACCCTTTAAAACCTTCCCTAATTGGCTCCTTGATTTCTGTCCTAATCCCGCGGGCTTAGTCATATTACTATATATATTATACCATAAATACCTGATATAGCAATTTATAGCATAAAATATATAGCACTAGACATAACATACTGATAATATTAGTATTTATAGCTATAAACCTATACTTCACCTAAAAATCATAGAGCTACGCAAACAAAAAAATTCCGATTGCGACACTATTAAATAGGAGCCTTGTGGAGACTAAACTAGCATGAGTTTTAAGCTGTTTACTGAAACTATGAAAATGCTGAACAGACTTTGGAAATGGTGTCGGCATCTGGTTGGGTACATGAAAATAAAAGATTTGATTTGGGAATACGAAAAAAAAATTCTGAATTTAAAGAAACGGTACTTTTACGTCACAGCCTTCATAGACGAACTAACCCGACGCACCAATGGACAAGAGTTCGATATCAAAAACGACATTCAATGGCAGATGATGAGCGACAGTTACTCGATGTTAATTATCGACCTAGCATCTCTCTATAAAAACTTGGGCGAACAAGGTGGTTTTTTTGAACTCTTGAAAGAACATTCTGCGAAGATCCGAAAAACTAGTTACCGTAAAATCGATGCACCCGAACCGAACATCATCAGTTCACCAGGGACCCCAATGGCCCCCGCTCATGAACCACAGATTCGTCGCGAAACCAAAGAACATTTTCAGAAACTCGTAGCAAATAATATGGAAAAGTGCCTCCACTCACTATTCCCCCACCTTGAGGCGGACCCTGATCAAGCAATAAATCATAAAGACATCGACGACCTCAAAGAGCGAATCCTGAAACGGGCTGACGAAGTTTACTTAGACCGAGATAATCTACGAGCGCATCGTTTTCAAAAGGGCGAAATCGACAAGGCAAAAATGCAAGGTCTTTCTCTCAAGCAAGTAGGAGAACACTTCGATTACATCGAAAACTTTATAAACTCACTTCGGATGGTAACGCTTCAAGGAAGCATGGAATACAGCGACATGAACCATGCGGATTCCAAACGTACTGCCGAAGATGTGGTGGATATTATTACGATGGGAAGTGTCCAAAATGTTTTCAATACATTTGGAGTACCAATGGCGCTGAAGCCCACTAATGGTCCTCACTATTATGATCAGTTTCGTGAGCAGTTCTATGCCACGAATCCTGCTCCTTTCGGAATACCAGATAAAGATGAAAACAAATAGGTGCGTAAACAACTCATAGTGGTAAACGCCGCCTTCAACAATAAAAGCATTTGAAAGCCCCGAACTTAAAGACTCAAAACTTGTGAGTGAAACTCTACTTGAATGTATCCGAACGGGAGACGTTGACTCGTTTCGTGATGTTCTAGCCTCTCATATTACAAGCTCCAACAAATTACGCCTCGCGAAGAAAACTGGACTTGGGCGTCAGACCCTTTACGACATTCTTGATCCAGCTAAAAATTTTAATCCTGCGCTATCCACTGTTGCTGCGATCTTTCGGGGGTTATCCGAATGAAGCTAGGAACAAAATCGAATAACGCAAGCGCTCTGCCTATTGTAGGCAATTCTTGGCCGCAAGTATGCGAAATCATTCGCTTTGGGTCGTCTCCACCAGTTTTTAAATGATATCAAGCACTTAAACCCGTCTACCACGTCCGATTCAGACGTGGTAGACGGGTTTTTTTTTATTTATAATAATCACGTTTTTTGTAATTGTAACGTCCTTGTATTTGAGTTTACTTACCCGGATGTTAGTTCAAAGATTCAGGCGCCAGTTATTGATCTTTTATTGTTTAATTTTCGGTGTTTCTCTGAATTTAGCTCCAGCTTATGCCAAAGCAAGGGTAAACACCTCCTCATACTGTAGCATGCGAGAATTTTCAAGAATGCAAGTCTTGTAAAGCACTGTCTCACGCAATTTCTAAATCTGAACCCAACGCCGGTGACTTTCTTCACGGTGCTCAATGGAATGGATTATACACCGCATATGTTCATAATTGTTTAAGGGTAGGAAAAACCCTTTTGGAACTTGGGGCAGATCCAAATTGGGGAGGAAGTTTTGGTTCAATGATTATGTCTGTCG
>JANNCA010000298.1:0-5802 GCA_031386075.1 Oligoflexia bacterium | reverse complement strand
CAGAATCTGTAATTTGAAGGATTATTTTGTTTTCTTGATCTTTAGAAGTAATTTTGATCCATTTTTGTTGTCCTTCTTTGACGGCATCGATTCCATTGTTGATGAGGTTCACAAGGACTTGCTCAATCTCGACTTCATCTGCGAGAAATTTGAGGGTGCTTTGAGTGTCGACCTCGATCTTTACTTGATGCAGGTCGGCTTTGATTCGAATAAAATCCATGACCTCAGATACAATGCTGCCAAGGTCACAGGGTTTGAGTTCTTTATGTTCAGTCGTTCTTGAAAATTTTCGTAAGCCGCTCACAATTTTTGATATTCTTTCAATTGATTTTTCGAGGCTTTTAACGCGTTTGTCCGTTTTTTCGTCCTTTGGCAATGTTTTTTCCATAAGTTGCAGGGTTCCCTTGATAATAGCGAGGGGATTATTAATCTCATGGGCGACGCCCGCAGACATTTCTCCTAGATTAGCGAGTTTTTCATTGTGAATGGCCCGGGCTCGTTCTTGACTGAATTGAATCTGGAGGCATTTCTGTTCGTGAATATCTTGGCAGGTCCCAAATAACCCTGTAATTTTCTGATTACTGTCAAAATGGGCTTGGCCTCGGCCTTCTACCCAAATGTAATTCTTGCCGTTCGCATCCTTCTCTCCAGAACCATCGATGTTTTCGACTTTAAAGGTGAGTAAATAGGGGGTTCCGTTCCGCATGCATTGAGTGACGGCTTCATTCCAGTCTGGCAAGTCTGAGGGGTGGATCGTTGCCTTTTGCTGATCGAAGCTAGGTTCGCCTTCTTCTTTTTTGTGAGGCAGGATTCCAAAGAGTTGGTCTGACCAAAGTATTTTGCTGGTGCTGAGATCGAAAGTCCAATTTCCAATTTTGGCAATCTTTTGGCATTCCGTCAGGGAAATTTTTTGTTCTTTTAGAACTTTAATCATTTCTTGGAGTTCGTCGCGTTTTTCTTTTTCAGTCTTGGCCAAAAGTTCATGGAGAAGGTAAACAGACTTCATAAAAGTGTGTAGAAAGATTAGAGTCAGGATAAATGAACCAGTAAAGTTAAAGGCTGAAATCATCTCGTTTAAATCGGTACTGGAAAGCCAGGCCGGATTGACGAATTTGAATCCGAACCACTTCGTTAAACACCACATCAAGTACGGTAAAAAAATTCCGAATAGGTATGGATAAAATTGAGATAAATCGAAAATCAGAAGAGGAATCATGGTGGCTGGCATGTAGTAGTACTCTGATCCAATCGCGTGCCGAAGCGATAGACTTGTTGAGTAGATATAAAGGTTACAACAAAGAATGAAAAATAGTTTGGCATCAGTGAGTTTGCCTTTTTTTATTAGAAAAAGCGTGAACGGCGAGAGGGCAAAGAATCCGGCGAGATGAACAACTAGGGCCAGCTTTGCATGGAGCAGACTAAAGATCGGGATGTAGAGTCCTAGAAAAACCCAAACAGAATAGAGGATGTGGGTAAAGATTGTGTTTTTTCTGTTGATCATTCAATTGGGCCTATCGGCAAAAATGGGTTGGGGATTGAGGGCATGCAATACGCAGGCCGACGGGATTCGAGAGAGATTTTTCTAGACTATTAGTTGATTATTTTAGTATAATAATAGGATGCCTACTCGAACTTTACTGGGCTCAAAAAAAAAATGGATCACTCAACGAAAACAACAGAATTCTTTGCCCAGAGGTAAAGCTTTGGTGCGAGTCTGGCTCGCCTGGGGGCTTGAGGCGCTCATGCTCCTCTCGAGTTTGTTTTGGACGATCGAGGCCAATGCTGGCCTGGTCAGGTCACGAAGCGCTTTAGAGCAAAGGTTGAGACCCCAGGGATGGTTTGGCTACCACGATTACAACGCAGCCCTGGAGTCTAGAGGGTTTTCAAAAGTGAGGGCTCGGCTCCCTTACTCTGAGGCTCATGTGGATTTGTTGCCCGATCGGTCTGGCAATGTGTCAGGTCATGTTTTAGGTCCACTCGAAGAGGACCTCTCCTTGACCTTTAAGGGTAATCCCCTTTATGTGCCTTCCGAATTGAAGTTGATGAGTTTTGGTCGAGCCTTTTAGGGTTGCTGACCTCGGGCTTGTGTCCAAAGGTCACAAAATCCTTTATAGTTTTCCGCAATTTGGTCAATGGCTTGCTCACGTGATTGCTTGCCATCTTTTAGGCTTTTGAGAGGCTCCCAGAAGATGGTGCGGCCCACGGCAAAGCCGATCAGTCCAGGGACTTTCGCCGCTGTGGAGAGCCAATGTTTCACTTTTTCCGCGTTTTCTCCGCGGCCTAATACGATGACGCCCACGTGAGTTCGTCCTCCGAGACGGGCTTGTGCGGCGACTTTTTTAGAGTCCTCTGGAGTTTCAATTCCCTCTAATTTCCAAACGTCCGGTTCTACTCCAAAGTCCTGCAGTTGTTTCATCGCTTGAGCCATGAGAGCAGGCCGGAGTTCCTTGTCGTAGCGAGAGACGTCGCCCCCTACTGAAGTAAGTTGTTCAGGAGAGGCTGGGACCAAAAGTTCAAACATGAACTTTAAAGAATGAGTTTGAGTGTACTCCGATAATTTTTTGAGCCGTTCGGATTGGCGTTGATTGAGAATCGTGTCTCCTTGAGGGTTATAGCGAACCAGAACCTTAACGAAGGTCGGTCCAAATTTGTTGATGTGTGCTCCAAATTCAGCACCATATTCAAAATCGAATTCGTCTTGCCCTGACTTTTCAGCAGGGCAGGCAGTCATAAAGCCATTGGCCTTAGCGTCGTTCAGGATTTCGGAACCAAATTGTTCATCGACCAGAATGCCCGCTTTGTCTTTTGGAGCGCCTGCATCAACAGCCTTTTTGAAACCTTCGTAGATGATTCTCTTGTATCCGGCTATTTCTAAGGTTTCCTCAGCGGTAGGCTGGCGTCCTTTAATTCCAAAGAGTTTTTCCTGAAAGGATCCCCGATGGTCAAATGGCATAATAAAAAGATCTCGATTGAATCCTAGATCTGAACGATTTCCTGATTGAGCTGACATTTCGGTCTCCTTCACGTTGATTTTAAACTCTTCCTGAACAGCTTGTTGAATATCATGGGTGGTCAAACATTAGAAGTTGAAGTAGTGTGCGTCAAATGGTTTCTATCAATCCGCCCTCTGGTTTTAGAGATTTTGTGAGCAATGAGGCTCGGCGTAGGCTTAAGCTTATGAACTTAATTTCCGAGGTTTATCAGTCGTTTGGCTTTATGCCCCTGGAAACCCCCGCTGTCGAGAATCTCGACCTTTTGGTGGGAGCGGGTGGGGGTGAAGAAAATGAAAAGCTTATCTTTAAAATTCTAAAGAGGGGCGAAAAGCTCGAGGAAGCTCTCCATTCTGAGTCAGTAAGCGAAAGTAAAATCGCCGAGTTTGGACTTCGCTTTGATTTGACGCTTCCCCTTTCTCGTGTGGTTGCTCTGCACCGAAGCAAAATCCAATTTCCTTGGAAAGTTTTCCACATTGGCCCGGTTTGGAGGGCAGAGCGCGCACAAAAGGGAAGATTCCGTGAGTTCATTCAGTGCGATGTGGATATGATTGGATCTCAGGGAGTTGGAACTGAAATTGAAGTCATTCAGGCGGTCGTCAGTGCCGTTCATCGGGTAGGTGCGAGTGGGTTTGAGCTTCGAATCAATGATCGACGGCTGATCGACGCGGTGGGACGCTATTTTGGGTTTGAGGACGACCAGGGTAATGGAAAGCTGGATGCTTTTGCCGTCCTTTTAGACAAGAAAGATAAGTTGAAGTTTCAAGACTGGGTGGAGCAAATTCGGGACCTTGCAGGTCAGGACCTGTCCCCAGAATTTTTAAGTTTTCTAGAGGGTGGCTTTCCGCTGGAGTCAGCGGAAAAGTTTCATCCTGAAGCCGTTCTGGGTCTCAAGACGATCATCTCTACCTTGGAAGCCTTAAACTTACCTTTGACTCGAATCGTTTTTGATCCGTCTTTAGTTCGAGGGATGGGCTACTATACAGGTCCTGTCTTTGAACTCCGTCATAGCTCTGCGGGATATTCATTTGGGGGTGGGGGGCGCTATGATCGTCTGATTGGGCGGTTGAGCGGTCAATCTATTCCCGCTTGTGGCTTTAGTATTGGCTTTGAGCGGTTGGTCCTCCTTCTAGCCGAATCCGAGTTGAAGTCAGAGTCGGGCTCTAAGACTGTTTTTATTCCTGTTTTTGATGAAGCCCTTCGACCTAAAGTTCTTGCTTTGGCGATTCAACTTCGGAATTCTGGGATCACGGTGGATGTATATCCTGGGCAGGCGAAGATGAAAAACCAATTTAAATTCGCTTCTGATTTGGGTTACCGCTGGATTTTGATTGCAGGGGGCGATGAATGGTCCTCAGAAACTTTTAAGCTCAAGGATTTTAAAGCAGGAACGGAAGAGTCCGTTCCTGCTGATCAAGTCACGTCTTTTGTTCAAACCCGAGTCGATGCGAACCTTTCGTAATTGAGCCATTCTGAGAAGAGCGGTTATTTTCCGGAGCTTCCGAAGCCCCGGGTTCCTCGTAGAGTTTCGTCAAGGGTTTCGACTTCAAGCACGGCTGGAGTTGCCATGGGGAGAATCAGAAGTTGGGCAATTCGTTCGCCTCGTTTGAGCTGAACGGGGTCCTGTGAAATATTCCAAAGGACGATATGAATTTCACCCCGATAGCCCGCATCAATCACCCCGCCAGCTGTTTTAATGCCTCGTTTTGCAAGTGAAGATCGATCTGCCACGAGCCCGACGTGTTTGGGGGGGAGGGCAATGGCAATTCCAGTTTTGACGACTCTTCCTTGGGCTGGCATTAAAATGATGTCTTCAAGGCTATAAAGGTCTAAACCTGCATCATCGGGGTGGGCGCGTGTGGGAAGCGTCGCTTCTGCAGACACTCGTAGAATTCTGATTGAATTTGGGTTACTCTGTTCCGTAATACTCATGGCAACTTCTCCTCTACAGCTTCCCCGAGCCGTTTTGTTCGATTATGATGGTGTTCTTGTAGCGAGTGAACCTATCCATTTGTTTGCCTGGATGCAACTATTAGATGAATTGGGTTTTCCGCAAGATCGAGAAGCGATTCTGAAATCAGTGGGTAGAACGGCCCCCGAGATTCTTTCGGATCTATTGGATCGGTATAGGCCAGGTTGGAGTTCAAAGCAATTTGATGTTCATCAGCTGGCCCAGCGTAAAAATGACTTTTATGTCATTCAAGCTAACCAAGATCTTCGGGTATATCCTGGGGTCGAGGAAGGCCTTCGCTGGCTCCGTTCTCAAAAGGTTCGCCTCGCTGTTGTATCTAATGCCAGGCGGAGAGAGTTAGAGAAAACCATGAAAAAGCTAGGTCTTTTTGATCAATTCGACGAAATCGTTTCTCGAGACGACGCTGGAATTGCGAAGCCAGATCCCAGGCCTTATCTCTTTGCTGCAGCTGCCCTGGGAATCGATCCTTCGGATTGTTTGGCGATAGAAGATTCTCCTACCGGGTTAGAGGCAGCTTTGATCGCTCAAATTCCCGCTGCTGCCGTGACGACCCATTTTACTCGGGAAATTTTACAGGCTCCTGTTCCTGGGCGCCCTGACTTGAGGCCCATTTGGGTGGGAGCTTCGATTCAGGAATTTTTTGAGTGCCTTCGCCAAAAATAAGAGATGGACCTGTGTGAAGGTGTTGGGAAAAAATTGTGGCTCGAAGGGCGAACCTGTTAAACCTCCGAGCCACGGTGTGGAACCCTGTTCCACGGTGCCTTAGGGATGCAATCCACAGGCCGGAAAAAAACGGTAGGCTAACTCAATGTGGGAAACTTCTTCTTGAGCTATTTTCCC
>JANNCA010000290.1:0-3559 GCA_031386075.1 Oligoflexia bacterium | reverse complement strand
ACCGCTTCCGACCACTTAATTCTCGAACCCCACGAAGTCTCCCGCCCTGACGGAGGGCACTACCAGGTTTTTACACCTTTTTCAAAGACATGGAGAACTCGCCTCAGTGAACCCCAGGGTCAGAGTCGTTTGGCCCAAGTCCAACCGGGTCTCAAACAACTTGAAAAACGAAATCGCGGAGAAGACCTGGAAAAAATATTCAAACTTAAATGGGCAAACTTACTTGGAGACACCCTAAAAACACGATTCGAAGACCAGCTGGAAAATTTTTCTAAACACAACCATAGCCAACTTACTGTTCCCATTCCTGCAGCTGGAAGCTTAGAAGCATATCGCCAAGTTCTTCTGTTTAAAAAAACGATCGAAAACTACGCAGAAGGTCGGGACTTTCCTTCTCAAAACCACACTTCAGGCCTTTCCACCTACCTCAAAAATGGGTCAATCACCAGTGCCCAGATCTACTCACTTCTGAGCACTGGACTGCAGACAGAGTCTACGCACCAGCCGTTTTTAAGACAGCTCATTTGGAGAGAATTCTACTACCACATCCTCTTTCACCACCCCCGGGTGGAGGTGGAGTCGTTTATTCAAAAATATCGGAATATCAATTGGCAAAACAGAAGTGATTGGTTTGAGTTATGGAAACAAGGACAAACAGGGTTTCCTCTTGTCGACGCCGGAATGAGACAGTTACTAACAACTGGATGGATGCATAACCGAGTGAGAATGGTGGTAGCATCATTTTTGACGAAAGATTTACTGATAGACTGGCGATGGGGCGAAAAGTGGTTTATGCAAAACCTATTGGATGGTGACCTGGCTCCGAATAATGGCGGATGGCAATGGGCCGCCTCCACCGGCTGCGATCCACAACCCTACTTTCGAATATTCAACCCAGAACTTCAGAGTCGGCGATTTGACCCTCACGGTAATTATATCAGAAAATTCGTTCCGGAACTTCGCGATTGCTCAGATCGCGATATTCACGCCCCACCTGATATCGCTCGCCGTAGAGGCTACCCATCTCCTCTCGTCAAACACAGTGATCAAAAAATTATTGCACTAAATTTATTTAAAATTTAAAATTCTTTTATTTTTAATTAAATTATATAAAAGATTAAATCTAGCTTGATTTTATGGAATCCTCTATTTTATAATAATGAATATGTTAGAAAATCAATTTTCGTTTAATTGGCTTGCAATCATAGCTGCCGTTCTTATGGCATTCATCTTTGGATCAGTCTGGTACGGCCCTCTTTTTGGAAAACTATGGGCCAAGGAAATGGGATTTAAGAAAGGTAAAATAACGTTCAAGAAAATGATCCCCTCCCTTTCCCTGCAGTTAGTACAAACTTTTCTCACTACTTACGTTTTGGCACATATGGTTCGATTTTGGCTTCAACTCATCCATGCGAGCAATCAGGAAGATTTCTTGTGCTACAATGGCTTGATCATCGGATTCTTAACTTGGGTAGGATTCTATGTCCCTATGCAGCTTGGAAAAGTGGCCTGGGAACAAAAATCATGGAAACTCTTTTCCATCAATATCGGACAAGACTTCTTCACGCTCCAGATCATCTGCCAGATTTTAACTCAGTTTCGCTAAATATGAGGTAATTCTAGCTGCTTGACTGTTTCTGTAAATTCCTGGGATATCGACAGGTCAAGCTGGGGATTCATCACCTTGACATAAATTTCCTGAATCGTCTGGGTTTCAATGACTCCAGTATAGGGAAAGAGCCCTTCAAACAAATGGGCTTCATGATCTAAATAATCCCAAGAAACCTGTCCACTCGGAAGGTCCACGATGACCCGATTTTCCAACTGGGCTATGGCTTGTCCATTGGAGTCTGGCTCCATCATGGGGCACTGACCCACTCCTACAGGCAAGCCTACCTTCAAAGCAAGCTGTGCAATCAGACCCACGCAAGCATCCCTTTCCACATGAGAACTATTCCCGACTCTTCTGAGGCGTTCATTCTCAGACTCCAGCGAAATCATCTGGGACTCAAGCCCATCTAACTTTTCCGTCACTTGATCAGAAAAGTTCTTTACAAACTTGATCAACCTTTCAACCTCCGCCAAGAGAAGAGTTCGATCCTCCAGTATCACTTCAAGTGAATGAATTTGCTCAGGTTGAGTTCGATTTTTTATTTCATTAAATTTTTCAGATGACAGCATAATGAGTGCTCCAGAAAATGTTTTGGGATACGGGATCCAAATCTTTAGCACCCCAAAATTTTTTCTGGAGCACTTGTCACAAAAGGAATATCTGGATCACTAGGACTAATTTACGCTACGGCATTGCAATATCAAGTAAGGAAATGCAAATTTCAAGATTTTAAGAAGCCATCGCCTCAAACTGACCCCACGTCTCAGGCCACCTCGAGGAAACGTCAAAGACCTATCTTTGACCTAGAATCGTTCAATGAAACTTTATGAGATCTCTTAATCATGATTTCATAGATCAAAGGATCATGGGTGTTTTCGTGTCATTCAATTCGTTTAACTTCTGATTCGCACAAAGCCAGATCTTCTCAGTAATACCCCCCCTTAGACTCACTTTTTTTAGTTTTAACTTTAATTTTTTTTTTAATTTTTTCAACACACTGACAAAAACGGCCTGTACTAGACTCTAGCATGATTTATTCTTTGCATTGCTAATTTCTAAGGTCACCTTCATACTCGAACTCATAAGGAGTCGCCTTTTGTTTCCTCCAAATACTAAAATCCTCGTCGTAGAAGATATGGCTGGAATACGGCAAATGATTAAAGGACTCTTGAGGCAGCTCGGGTTTAGCGCTATCGTCACGGCCGAAAATGGAAAAGTAGGGTATGACCTCTTATGTGAAGCATTCACCCAGGGGCAGAAATTTGATTTGATCCTGTCTGACTGGAATATGCCGATCGTTTCTGGAATAGCCTTACTTAAACTCGTTCGAGCTCATAGTGGAATGGCGACTACTCCTTTTTTGCTCATCACAGCGGAAAAGGAATTCGTCCAGGTCAGAGAAGCCATTGAGCATAAGGTGAACTCCTACATCGTCAAGCCTTTCACGCCTGAAGCTATCAAAATCAAACTTGATTTTGTTTGGAAACAACTGAAAATCGTCAAAAAATAATGGCTATAGCTTTCAGGTCAATGTTTTCATTCCGGGGAATCCAATCTTTAGCGCCGAAAATAGTTTTACCGATCTTGAACTTACGGTTCAACTTCTTTTAGCTTTTGAATCCAGAACAATGTCTAACCGGGTTCCCCGACCCAACTGAGAAGTGAGCGTTAACTCCCCACCTAAACTATTTTCTACCGTGTCCTTCACGATATCCATCCCAACACCTCGACCCGACAAATCACTGACAGTCTCTTGGGTACTCAAACCAGGAAGAAAAACCAAATCGATAATTTGCTGACTGCTCATCGCTTGAGCCCGATCTTTAGCTACCTGTCCGGTTTGGATAGCCTTTGCCAGAACTGCTCGCCTGTCAATCCCCTTGCCGTCATCCTCGATGGAAATTTTTAACTTTCCATCTGATTCCGAAACCTGTGATGCAATCATTC
>JANNCA010000283.1:0-16374 GCA_031386075.1 Oligoflexia bacterium | reverse complement strand
GTTCAGAAGGTTCTCCTGCGAGGTTCAAAATCAATTAAGTTGATTTGCCAAGAGATAGGAATTTCCACTCCTTCCATTTATGAGTGGAAGAAACAATATGCTATTACAGAGGGTATGAAGAAACCAGATAGACGTCCACAGGATTGGAGCCCAGCGGAAAAGCTACAGGCGGTGATTGAGTTTGCCGGATTACCTGCTGATAAGCAGGGGGAGTTTTTGCGAAGTTCTGGTCTCCACCTTGATCACATCGAACATTGGAAAAAAAGCATGGTCGCTGCTCTTGGAAGGTCAGTCAGTGACGCCAAGGCGATCCGTGGTGAAGTTATTCAACTAAAAGCACGCAACAAGGAGCTAGAGCGTGAGCTTTACCGGAAGGACAAAGCACTGGCCGAGACCACTGCTCTGATAGTTCTTAAAAAAAAAGCGGAGCTGATTTGGGGATCTGGCAACGGGGAGAACGAGTAGAGGTCGAAGATCGGAAAAAGTGCATTGAACTTATTCAGGAGGCAGTCCAAGCTGGAGCAACTCGTTCTGCTTCCTGTGAGGTTCTCCAGCTCAGCATGCGCACCCTAGAGCGCTGGGAGGCTAATCCAGATGCGGGCGATAGAAGAGTTGGTCCACTCTTACCTCCATCTCACAGTCTGACAGAAAATGAAAAAAAGATGATCATAGAAATATCCAATTCGCCAGCATACCAAGATCTATGCCCATGGAAAATAGTCGCAAAATTGGCTGATTCTGGGCAATATTTGGCATCTGAAAGTAGCTTCTATCGGGTACTCAAAAAGGCAGATCTCCTTAAACATCGAAGCAAGAGCAAGCCACGCGAACAGAGGCGGCCAAAGGATTTAATCGCAAGACAACCGAACTGCATTTGGAGTTGGGACATCACGTATCTGAAAAGCCCAGTCACGGGAATTTATTATTATCTATATCTTATCGTGGATGTGTTTAGTCGGTACATTGTAGGTTGGACTATCGAAGAAGTCGAAAGTGCTGACCACGCAGCTCAGCTCATTTCCAAAACATGTATAAATCAGAAAATTACCCCTGCCAGCCTGACTCTTCATTCGGACAACGGCAGACCTATGAAGGGAGCAACCATGCTTGCGACACTCCAGAAGCTGCAAGTAGCCACCTCCTTTAGCCGGCCTTCTGTTTCGGATGATAACCCGTTTTCCGAATCTCTCTTCAAAACGTTAAAGTATCGACCATCGTATCCTGACGGTGCGTTTGCTGATATAAAAGAGGCGACAGAATGGGTTACCCGCTTCGTCCATTGGTATAATACTGAGCACCTCCATAGTGGGATCCGATTTGTGACTCCGCTTAGCCGTCACCTCGGAGAGGATTTAAATATACTCAATAATAGACATGTGGTTTATGAAAAGGCTAAACAGGCCAATCCTACGCGTTGGTCAAGGCAAACTCGAAATTGGTCAAAAATTGAGGAGGTTCGATTGAACCCAGGGAAGGACAAGAAAATTGAAACTGAAATGTTAAGAAATCACGCTGCTTGAAAATAAATGCGACATCTTTCTTGAAATTTTCCGACCGAGCTGTTAGACACCGAAACCCTCGTTTACAACCTAGATGTGGAAGGCCACCACAATTAC
Source organism: Oligoflexia bacterium (assembly GCA_031386075.1). Lineage (GTDB taxonomy): Bacteria > Bdellovibrionota > UBA1018 > UBA1018 > UBA1018 > CAIYTD01. The sequence continues at coordinate 14,758 of JANNCA010000283.1, read as the reverse complement.
TTTGCCTATGACTATTTGGTTCATAATTGTAACGTTGCGGCTTCTGGGACTGCAAGCGCTTTTGCAACCAGTGCGTTAGGCCTTTCGGCATTCACCCCTCCAGGTGCCTTGGCTGCTGGCGCGGTGTTTCTTGGCAGCTCCGTTGGGTATGAATACATCGCCAATAGCTACCCCGCTCAGGCGATTTACAATTGGGCGTTTAATAAGAGCCAAGGAGAGGGTGATTCTGCGGCGTCGGGTGAGGGAGTAAATCCAAAAAGTTCAAACCAGATGCAAAAGGAAGTTGAAAGAGGGCAAGCTCCCAAGACAATTGAGCGTGTAGACAAGGGTGTTGATAGGCCAGGCTTGACAGAAAAACCCCATATTCATCTCGATGATGGTTCTGCCATAAACAATGACGGAACATGGAAGCATGGGGGAAGAGCCTTGACTGAAGCAGAAAAACAATGGATTTTGAAGTCTGGATGGAAACTACCCCAATGAACAAAAAGGAGACTACGGTTACAGAATGGGTAATGGCATTTAGAAAGGGAACGTCCTTTTGGAAAAACTCTGTTCATATAGATGAGTTTTTGGGGAAGAAGGGGCAAAGCGAGGTATATTTTCACAAGTCTTTCCCTTTATTATTGGAAGTCATCGACAGATCGAATGAAGTGGGATTGACACAGGAGTATAATCTTTGTTTGTCCTTTTACCTCAAGGATTCAGTGTCCTTGGATGTTTCTATGCCCTGTATTCCTGACTTATGGAATGATTTTAGCCATACTCCACCTGAATTAAGCTTAATTGAGAAACCCGTTCGGGAAGAAAGGGAAACAGTGGAGTGTTACGAGAATCCGATCTCACTTTCCCAATTAGATAGGAACAATATTCTAGGTTCCCATAAAGAAAGTATAGCTGCCTACTATTCGTGCTGGCGTTCAAAAGATGAAGAAAATGAGGATGCCAGTGAGTATCAGCGAATAATTGTGATTGAATATCGTTCAAAATAGAATGCAATTGTAGCGGCACTTCAGATTTCATACGGACTTGGGGTTTGCACATCGCAAGCTGTGAAGTTCCCATAGAGGTCGATGGTCAATCGGATTGATTGATGGCCAAGGATGGCTTTCAGGGCGTACATGTCGCCGCCCTTCTTCAAGAAATTGAAAGCGAAGCTGTGCCGGAGATCGTGGTAACGCCAGTGCTTCATACTTGGATTCTTCTTCTGGACAGCGGCAATGGTGTCGTCAATCTGCTCTCGACTCAAGACCCATCCGAATTGGCTCATGAATACAAAGTCAGCTGTTCGAGGAAGGGTCTGAAGGAATGCAGACAAACTCAAGCCCATTTTGATGCTTCGGTCATATCCACTCTTGGTATTCTTGAACGTCATATAGCCTGTTTCAAAGTTGATGTGCTCCCATTTGAGGAGCCTGATCTCCTCCCTTCTGGCTCCGGTATGGGCCAGGCAATAGATGAATGGGTAGACTACAGTGGGACTGTGAGCATTTGTAGCCGTTAGGGCATCCAGCACCTCATTGTGAGAAAGAATGACTCTTTGGCGTTTGAGCGAGTACCTGCGACTGAATCGAATCTCACTGAGGGGATTCCTTGGCAGATAGTGCCGCTGCACGAGGAACCTGAAAAAATGGTTTAGGTCAGACTTGATATGGTTCAAGTTCCGGTCAGAGTAATCCTTTTTTGTTTTCAGCTCTAAAAGCCAAGCTCTAACTACCAATGGGGTCAAGTGGGTCACCCTCTGGTGACTGAAAGCGGTACAAAACGCAATAAAGGTATTTCTCCGGTCTCTAGCCCTTGATTCTGGCTGTTCCTCAAGGTGAAGTTTCATCACGGCTCCGACATAGGGAATGCCTTGGAGTGGTGTCATGCGTGATGGAACAGTTTTGTTGGGTTCCATTGGAGCCTTCAGTTTCGGCCAGTGTTAAAAAGCTGCTCTGCCGATGGCACGTTAAATCCGTAATAGTGCCGCTCTTTGATTCGCTGGTCGAGCCAGGCTTCAAGTAGCTGAGAGGGTATGCGATAGTTTTTCTTTAGGCCAATATTCAGACAAGGAAAGGTCGAATCAGTCTTGATCAAGGTATAAATTGTGTACCTTGACAAATTGTATGTTTTGCTGACCTCATCGACAGATAATAATTTTCCGTTACCAGTTTCCATTTCAAGTCCCCCTGTATATAATAATTGACGCTATAAGTCAATTTATCTACTTGTAAGTATAAAAGTGCATTACAAAATTTACATGAATTACGATTGCATCGCGTTAGTCTCAACGACTAAGATGAATAGATGCCACCCAAAGAAAAGAAGAGAGAAAAGCAAGAGAAGAAGACCCCTATCAGCTTCAGAGTCGATGACATCACCCTTCACCGGCTCAGGGTTCTTGCAGCCTATTACCGGAGAGGATTGACCACTGTGGTGGAGGATCTGATTGATCTCGAATTTGAGCGCCTTCAGAAGAAAGATCCAGTCGATCTGAAAAAGGCAGAGAAGTTTGTTAAATAATTGATAAATTAAATCAGATACCCACCTAGGCTCAGGAATTTCAGTATGACGTCTCATCATAAATTTCCCTCATCAAAACTCTCATAGTGCGCTCCGTCGATTAAGGTACTCAAATTCTCCATACGCACTTCTTGAGCATCTAAATAGTGTTGAGCACCTAAATCACGATGAGGGGGTTTTGGAAGCTTCCAGATCCAGCACCCCTTACCTCGACCAGAACCTTTCTCACCTTTTTTCACTGCGATAACGCCTAACGCCTTCTTTGCTCGATTCAGGGTAATCTTTGAAATTCCCTGACCTTCCGCCTCTTCATCTATTTCAGAATGGAGTTTATCCCCCAGTTGAAGGGCAGTTTCGAGAAAGTCTTTGGCCTCTTCCAGTGACGAATTAGATTTTTTGGAACTCGCTTCTGCTTTAAGAATATCCGCAGCAGTCAGCATAGATTCTCCTGTCCATCTGAAATGACCATCGTCCAAGACATAGCCTTGCGAAGATCCCATTTTCGCAATGTTACATTTAATATGTATAAGTGCTCGATTGTCACGATTATTGGAGTCAGCCCCAACCAAGAGAACGGAACGACAGGCTCCGGTCAGATCAATGGAGCCCATTCCCCGATAGATGGACTTTTCAGCAGAAGCTTTTGTCAGATGCCTCAGCAGTAAAAGCGCACAATGGTAGGAGGAAGCGAGGCTTCCGAGTGCAGTCATCAGTTGACGGGTCTCATTTGCGCGGTTCATATCTATTTTTCCACCCATATATGAAACAAGCGGATCAATCGTGATGAGTCTCGGCCTAATTTCCTGGATGTACCTTTCAAGGATTGAAATCCCGTCTCCATCGAACGTGAACACTTCTCTTGGAGCAAAAATTTTAGAATCATCGGCTCCCATGCTGGTAAGGCGAGGCTTAATTGTATCGCCCAAACCATCTTCTGCACTCATGAGGAGAACATTCCCCGATTGACAAGGTGCAACTCCAGGTAACCCACTTCCGCATGCAACGTGCTTTGCAATTGCGAGCAGAATCCAGCTTTTTCCAAGACCAGGATCTCCCTCAATCATTGTAGCTTTTCCAATTGGAATGTAAGGATGCCAGAGCCATTCAATTTCTTCAGCTTCAACGTCAGCCAGGCAAATAAGAGATTGTTTTTGTCCACCTTCCAGTTTGGATGGGACAGATGCTTCAATTATATTTTTTAAGCTTTCAGCTCCGTGGAATTTTAGCTCATCTGTAACATCATGACCTATGGGACGTTCAGCAGGCCATTGAGCTATTCGGACCTGGCACCCATACGTAGCCAGTCCCTTCGCTCGAAGCTCGGCACCCATTTCTCCCGCCTGATCCTTATCCATAACAATTGTCACTTTTTTCCCGGAAAGTGCTTTTGAGTTATCATCCGTCCATGTTCCTGCTCCGGCCGTGGTCGTGATAGCATTAAATCCGTGAGAAATAGCGGCTAGGGTGTCCATTTCTCCTTCACAAAGAAGAACGGAGTCGAATTGGAGCTGGTCTATGGGAAACATTCTTGCAGCGCCGTAGCCTTTCTTATAGTGAAGGATTTTTGGAATATCGGCCGATAGTCGCCGCTCTTTGCGGAGGTATCTACGAACGTCTGAGTACATTCCTTGGGTCGTTTCAATTGGAATAGAAATCCGGTCACCGATGGTTCCGAGCTTATATTGGTTGATACTATCATCCGTCAGTAGCCGTTCCGTTTTGAGATATTGGCGATCACTTTCGGTTAAATCTCTATGGAGCAATTCGATTTCAGAAAATGCGATGTGCGGCATCTCTGTGTCAGCCTTTTTGCCTTCTGCATTCAATCTTGATTCTGGTCGAGAACCCACTCCGCTTCTGCCGAATAAACCACGAGCCTTTAGGGCGTCGAGAACCTGACTTTGTGAGCATCCGGCGTGACAGAAAAAAAGAATAGTCCCTCCTGATTCACTGATTGAAAGAGACGGGGTTCGGTCATCGTGGGCCTCCTCTCTCTCAAATTCGGTAGCAAAGAGTTCGTTCACGCGACCCTGCATACCGCGATCACCAAAATATTTTAACAGTCTCGTCCTGAGGGCATTCCAGCGTGGAGACTCCGAAAGTTCCTGTTCAGTGGCCTCTAGAACAGAGCGTCGGCAGTCTCGAATTGCTTTGGTGACTTCATCGTAGATTATTTTTATTTTGCGCATTCTTTCCCCCACGTCAGAAGCAGGGACAGAATTTGAAGGATGGTCGAAATATCCAGGTCCAATTCCATTTCCGGCTCCAAAAAGAAACCCCCGAAAGTCGGACCTGGGATGGTTCTTTCGAGGGTTCAATTAACCGCTATCAAGCGATCAAAACTCATATTCCCAAGTCCATTATGATTGGGCCTAAAGTGCGCTTTCAATGACTCAAGAGAATCAGAAAGCTTTCAACTTCTCTAAGGGTACAAATTCGGGCCTAATCTGTTTGGAGGTCCCCGGCTTGAGGCAAGCGGGCGCCCTGACGTTTTAACGCCTGTCGGCACGCATTAGCTGTTGGGAAGTCGTAGGCTTTAGTTAACAGGTCCACAACAAAGTGCTGAGCCTGTTGAAAAGGAGTACCTTGTGCATAAATTGTAGGGCGAAATAACGTCCAGGGACCTTTGAGTATCGGATTCTTGAATACTCGATCAGGATCAAGAATTGCGCATACACGCCCTGCTTTTTTCTCCTGTCGAACCCATTTTATATGTGCAGTGAGTTCGTCGTAGTCAGCCTTGATTTTCCCCTTCCGTTCAGAGCGGATCGTCGTCCGAGCAAGTCCCATCTTTTCAAGAGCCTGGCGAAACCTCTCCTTATCATCTTGGATAGATTTGTCCTCCAAAACCTTGATTGCTCTCTTTCTGTTTTTCTGGTCTTGCCATTGATAATCGAGTGCCTGACGAAACTTTCTACGAAGTGAGGGGTAAAACTCTAACAAGGTCAAAAGAGAGTCGAGGTCGTCAAACTCTGCCAAGTTGAGGACAATCTGGCGTTTTGAGGTCCCCTTTTCAATTTGACGGCTTGCTGCCCCATACATTTTTTTACGGATTCGCTGTAATGGCGATCGAAGACTTACTTTAGTGACATCTGGAAAGCTGCGCCAAGCACGAATGCCACCCTCTTCTCCCAGGTCCTTCATTTGCATAAAAGCAGTCTTTCTATTATTTTCTTTTTAAAGATTGAACAAATTGATCCATCAACTCCTCCAGTACCTGAGAGGCTGGCACATCGCCACAAGCCTTTCTAAAAGCCTCGTATACGGCTTTAGACAGGTACAGTGAAGTTTTTTCTCTGTCACCCTTCTTACCTACTGAAAGCCTCTCAAGGATGTCTTTACCGTCGATTTTCATGATTTGTTCCTTTGGTTGGTTGGAAGGATAATTCTATACCTTAGTAATCGGTATCTTTTAAGTATTTATATAAGTATTCAGGCATGACTCATATCTTGACTAGTTAGGTATATTATGAGATCCTTTTTTCTGTAGGGAATGGAGGAAGTATTCATCCGAACCCCTTGCTCAGAATCGCCACCTATTCGCGTGTGTCCACAGCTCACCATGATCAAAATCCAGAAATTCAAGTCAATGAATTGCGTCGCTACTGTCAGTCACGATCCTGGCCGATTACGCATGAAATTGTGGATCATGGATATACTGGAGCCAATGAACAGCGGCCTGGCTTGAAGCAGCTGCTTCAACTGGTCCGGTCGAGAGAGGTGGACGCGGTAGTAGTGGTTAAGTTGGACCGCCTCTTCCGGAGGCTCAAGCATTTGGTTAACGTACTGGATGAGTTCAATGAGCTGGATATCCAATTCATTGCCACCAAGGACAACGTGGATTACTCGACCCCATCCGGCCGACTTTTTGTTCAGGTCCTAGGAAGTTTGGCCGAGTTTGAAAAAAGCCTTCTTAGAGAAAGAACCCTCATGGGTTTGCAGCATGCTCGTGCCAGCGGCAAGTGCCTTGGGCGGCCGCCTACTTCCGATAGGGAAGCTATTGTCCTCCTGAGAGAGCAAGGGTTGACCTATACTGAAATTCAAAACAGACTGGGAGTCTCACGAGGGGCGATCTACCGGACTTTAAAACTTGGAGAGGCATTGAAGCTTGTCTCGAAATCCCCTTCCAATGTGACGCGTAAAGTCTTGTAAAATCAAAGGACAAAATCGCCGTTTTGTTTGTCCCTAATACGAACGTTTGTGGGACAGACTTGCCAGGAAAGATAACTTTGACAGGTACTCCTTAAAGGTGTACTGTAAATCATGATCAACGTAGTTGAGCTGAGCGAATTTTTGAATAAGCAAATTAAGAAGCGGCAAATTCCAGATTTCATTTTGATCAAACTCCAGGATTGGGTTGAGGATATTGAAAACCGTGGGCTAGAGGTAGTGCGGCGGATTCCTGGTTACCATGACGAACCCCTCAAGGGGAAATTGACCGGCACAAGGTCGATCCGACTTGGGAAGGGGTGGCGAGCTTACTATCAGATAAAGGAGTCCAAACGAATTACAGTTTGGGTTGAAAGGATTGATAAACATGAATACGATAAATAGGAAAAAAAGCAAGGCACTCCAAAGCTTGGAAGCGGCGACAGGTGGTCCGATCACCTTGGGTAAATTGATCGAAGCAATTCGCCTAGGGGAAGAGAAGACTCAGCCTGAATTTGCAAAGACTCTTGGAATTTCAAAGTCTCATCTCAATGACATTGAAAAGGGTAGGAAAGTGGTGAGTCCCGATCGAGCTGCGCGGTTTGCGAAGGCTCTAGGATATTCTGAAGAGCGTTTTGTGACTCTTTCGCTTCAAGGGATTATTGATCAAGCTGGCTTAGCTTTTCGGGTGGAACTTAGATTTGCCTAAAGGTATTTTGAAGCTCGATTCAATCAAATCATTCTAAGCAGGAAGGCTTGACCCTAGACTACCATAATAGTCCGCCAATTTTTGATAGGCGGCCATGATCTCTGGTTCTTCCGATACCCATGCGGAAGTCTGGTAACTCTTGGCCAAAGATCGGTTTATTTCATCGATGCTCAGTTCCTTTGCCTCTTCCTTCGGGGCGATCTCGATCTGCTGTTCTACCGCTTTTCGTTTTGGATAGAGAAAGGCCATCAAGCCCATGAGAATATCGACCTGCTTCTCAGTGTGAAGCTGCGGAAGTAGTGCTCCGATTTGCGAAGGGACATCAATCCCTAAAGTCTTGAGTCGATCCTCAAGATCCTGAGTCTTCTTATTGGGGGTTCCCTTTTTCCTGCCGCCGCTTTTGGGTAAGCCTGGAGGTCGGGCCATGAATCTATTCTAACCCACTTTAGATAGACAAATCCAGTGAGCAGTCTGGCGGAGACTTTATTGAGATATCGGCGTAAGTCACTGTTAATGCGAGTAAAACACTAAAATTGTGCTGTACATGCAGTACAGTATATACAAAAAATGGCACCTTGCAGAATACACTTTGGTCAAAAAATTCCCAAAAATTCAAAAAGTTGGAAAAATTCAAAATATCCGCTACTATTCAAAAAATTCATACAAAAGGAGAACCAAGCCAGGAGCGGCTAAGTAGCTGGTATTGCTCAAATGGGGACAGTACAAGGACTGAATTAGTCGGCTTCGTAAAATCACGGATTCTACGGCGTCGGGTGATGGCTCCAAAAAATAGGAATTATGAAAACCCAGGTCACCATGACCCTAGCAATAGCGGACCGAACCGCTACAATCCTAAAAAAAGCGTGTTACCAGAGAACCACAAAGAGTTGTGGGATGGGAGTGTACCAGGTCCAAAAAATACCCGTTGGACGAAGGTAAGTGATGGCAAAAAGGCCGAATACCATCGGTTTCAAAATGATGGAAACGGAAATTGGCACTGAAATGGATCTACCAAAGGCGCTGATAGTGGTGGTGCTCCCAGAGAGATTCCGCTAGACAAGGTGCCAAATGAAATTAAAAAACTCTAAGGAATTTAGTTCATGATGCGCACCATAGGAAGCAAAGAGATATTTGCCATAGAAATGGAAATTACGACCGTTAAACCCTATTTAATGGGTAAGCTTTGCCTTTGGATTGGAGGTGTTCGGGTTGGCACTTTCGATGATGAAGTTATGTTGTTAACAATAAAGTCATCTCTTGACAGCTTTCTTAATGAATTTGACGAAATTAAGAATCCAGAGTTTACAAGAATGACAGATGAAGATCTTTTCAGTCTGATGTATAGCGACGACTTCGATAACAGCCCTTACTTGCTTCATTTAGGCGAATCTTTTGATGATTTCAGCTTCTTCGCTTTTACAGCTGAAGATGAAGTACATTTTGTTTGGAAACTGCAGGACAAACCATACTTCAGCTATCCAAACTATCCTGAAGGAGTTATTCACAAAAAGGTAAAGATCAAAGAAATAGCGGAAGTGATACAAAATGTCGACTTATGGAAGCCATAATCTGAATAGGAGAGTTTAGATTGTTTTTCTCGATTCCTCCAGCTTGCTATTCATAAGGGCTGACGTTTTGCACATGCTCGGCTGTAAAGTGCCCGTAGAGGTCAATGGTCAATCGTACCAGGAGTTTTCTTCTGAACGGCAGCAATTGTGTCGTCAATCTGCTCCCGACTCAGGACCCATCCGAATTGGCTCATGAATACAAAGTCAGCCGTTCGAGGGAGGGTCTGAAGGAATGCAGACAGACTCAAGCCCATCTTGATGCTACGGTCATACCCGCTCTTAGTTTTCTTGAAGGTCACGTATCCAGTCTCGAAATTGATTTGCTCCCACTTAGGAGGCGACCTTCTTCCCTTCTGGCTCCGGTATGGGCCAGGCAATAAATAAAAGGATAAATGACCTTCGGACTGTGAGCTTGGGTAGCCGTCAAGGCATTCATCACCTCTTCGTGAGAGAGGATGACCCTTTGACGTTTCAACGAGTACAAACCCAGAGCTGGTAATTTACTGGTTGGGATTCCGAAGCAAAAGAATCGTGAGGCCAGAGAAGCTCATTGCGAAGTGCGATTTGTGAAAACAGTGTATACACCTTCCGATCGAAACCCAGGTGCGAAGTCTGAGCCTCTTTCGCAGGTAGAAATATATGCCATTTTAGTCATTGAAAAAAATCCACCGCAAGGAATTGAAGCATTGGAATGGATGCTATTAACGAACTTGCCAATAGAATCCATCGAGCAAGCACTTGAAAAAGTTTCTTGATATAAACAAAGGTGGCACATTGAAAATTATCATAAAGTCCTAAAATCAGGCTGCAATATTGAAAAAACTAGACTAAACCATATTGAAAAATTAAAAGTATTGATCACGCTGGTGAGTATCGTGGCCTATCGTCTATATTGGATGACATGGGTCGCACGAGTCTCTCCTGCGGTGGACTGTCGAGTTGTCCTATCCGAGTCAGAATGGAAAGCTCTCTATTGTTTTCGAAATAAAACAAAAATATTGCCCAAAAAAATTCCTGGAGTTCAGGAAACTATGCGGTGGATTGCTATGCTTGGAGGCTTTTTAGGAAGAAAGGGGGATGGACAACCCGGCACGACAACTACTTGGCGAGGATGACAAAGGCTTAGGGCAATTACCGAAACTTGGGAAATCTTCAATGACTGCGCTGCAATATATAGGTAAAAGTAAGGGCTGAACCCCGTAGTTTTACGGGGTTTTTAGATAAAATGAACTCCACGACCGACTCTCTGTTCCATAAGAGAGCGATCCTACCCCACTTCAACCTTGAAAGCTAAATAGGCTCAACAGCGCGATAAACTCCACTCCACTGAAGACTGATACCCGCTGAAATTCCCCACCGATAGAAGGTGTCGTAAGACAATCCGAGTCGCATCGCCCAAGCGCCTTCTTCTTTAAAACGAAGAAATCGAACTGAGAGGTGGGGCTCCACCCGAAGTCGAGCGGGCACAGAAATCGAACTAAAAAAAATAGAATTCGGGACCAATAAATCCAGTCTTAACCCTGCCCCAACAGCATTGGCAATCCAGAGAATGGACTCACCGCCCAGCTCAAAGTCAGATCGATAAGTGGAATCACTACCCCCTGCCCAAAGGACTCCTAAATGGGGCCCCACCCAGAGACCCCTCGTGGGTATCGGGGGCATCAAAAAAGAAATTCCAAGCTCGCCACCCCAAACAGAAGGATTCAGACTCAGCCAAGACCCGGTGACCTGGGGGGCTAGGCCAGAATACGAACTCGTCTCAGTCTGAATTTCCCAAAGCTCAGCTGCTGGGACAGAAGAAGTAGAAAGTAAAAACACTAGAATCACCCAAAAACATCGTTGAGCTAAAAACATAAGTCAGGTTGACTTATCATGTTTGAGTGATTAAGCGAAGGCGCTGGACCTGACTTTCGGGAAGACACTCCTCTTGGGGCTGTTGTAAGGTCTAACGATCGAAATAGTCCCAGCAATGAGATCATGGAGCGCTCGCTTTTCAGGTTGAAACGCTGCCATGAGAAAGCCGGCTCCCATCGGGGCATACGATCCAGCATACCCTAAACACCGAACGAGAGACTGCCTGAAACATAAGCTCTGGATCGGGTATTGTTGTTCTGAAGGACAGGAATCTAAAGCCGCAACACCCGAATTTACAATAGACATGACATAGATACGAAATACCCTTTTACCCAATGTCGTTCCAAATCGATGAGTCAGCACGGTATAATAGACGAGAGCAAGAGAAAGGCGAATGCCCACCAAAACAATCTGTACCATAAAAGAACTCATGGCGTCCAAAATGGATCCACCTGAAACGCCTCCAGTCAAGATACCCATGCGCCTGAACCCATAAATGACTCCTAATCCTATCACTCCAACTAAAAAAGTGACCAAGTCTAAGAAAATACTATCGATAAAATCAGCCAGAAACCGAATCCAGAAACCCGCATAGTGAGTCTTACTTGTCATTTAGACCCTGAGTTCATCGAATCACTCACTGATTGTCAACTAATTTAGCAATTCCTTTTTTAGATTCAACAGTTCCATCTGGCAGGATGCGGGTCCTGATCAAATCCCCTTGGAAACAAACTTTACTAGGACCTGCATGATAATTATTCCTCAGTATATGAAACGAAAAAGTATATTTCACTCGATCCTGGGTGGCCTCATTCTCATAGACGACCACATCGAAGTCGAATGCCCCACCATGAGAATTATACTTTAAATTTTTAATGGTAGGCTTACCGGCGGGTCCGGGTTGAGTGGAAAATTTTCTATTCTCATGATCGATAATCCAACTTCCAATTGAAGCATAGAGAGAGCCGTCTGGATTGGTCTTGAAAGTAATTACACCATTGGTCACGTCGTACCATTCTACAAGCTGAGTCACCTGTAAAATAAGGAGTTGTCCCTTGGCATCAGAATCCTCAATTTCTGTAGTAATCTGATCGAGTTCTACTTGATTATTATGATTTAACAAAGCCAGATGAGCTACGATCTGTTCGAGCTCTTTCTGTGCAATGACTACAGGATCCAAGAACAGTTGAAGCGCCTGAAGATTAATTTCTAGTTTTGGAAGTACAACTCCTAGATCTGCTATCTGACTCGAATACTTGGCAATTTCGCTATTCATCTTTTCTATTTTGGCAGAATCCAAAACGATTTTAGAGTTTTCCTCCTTCAATTCAATTTGTGCTTGAACATATTTTTTCTTCACGGCGTTCTTCAAATCAGCTTTTGCCTTATTCAATGGCCCCAGCTTTTTACTCAGTTCTTGCTTTTGCTCTTGTATTTTCTGATTCGAAGCTACGACTTCTGGATCATTGATCAATTGAAGGTGACGAACTTCAGATTTTTTCTTCTGGGTAGTGATTAGATCTATCTCATTGCTGATATCAAAAACTAATTTAGCCTGTTCTGCGGAGATAGAGTCTGGCCACAAAAAAAATTGATTCTGACCCAGCGCAATCGTGTCACTTGAATTGGGCAAATCAAAATTTCGCAACTGGTCCGCTTGAACATTGAGTCTCTGGACTTCTGCAGGTCTAACAGCGCAACTTAAATTTGACAAAACCAAACCCGCAGAAAGGAAGACATAGCCTACTTTGAATCTTGGTGGGTTGGACATAAAATTCTCCAAATTATTAACTCTAAATTTTTACTTAGAAAAAAAGAACCAACTCTCCCGATACAACATCGTTGGTCGTTACACTTCTACCTAACAGAGGATGACTCAGTATCAAATTCGCCTGAAAAGGGTAGAAAAACTTCTTATTTTGATACCACTCTACAGTAGAAAATCCTGCCATTAGCGTAGCGCTATGAAGGACTTGTACAGGAGTCAGGTCTTCCAAAAAAGAATATCTCATCGGAGCGGAAACAAATTGAGTCCCCCCAGAATATCTGACTTTTGGCATAAATTGAAAGCTATATCCCGCACCCGCTGTCAGTCCTAAAGAAGGAAAAAGGCGCTTCATCGATGTACCGAAAGCAAAGGAAGCACTCAAATTCCTCGTCAACTTCTCCTTGTCCCCAGAAATAGGATTATTGATTTCAACTGGAATTCTTTTTTCCATTTGATTCGGCAATAATGCCATCAAACCGCCATAGGCATTCCACCGAAGGTCTTCAGTTAAATAATGATCATAAACGACAGTTTCTCCAAACTGAAACCGCCCATCTCCCGTAGGCACATCGAGTGCCAAGTCAACATTCGGAGCAATCCCGGTAGGAACTACGAGTGTAGATTTGAGCGTCCAATGATGCTTTTCATCTTGGTAGATTAAATATTTTCCAACCAATTGAATATCGCCTAAGCTGCTAAAATTTTTGGAACGAATCGGTTGATATCCGTAGTGGTTTAATTTTTGATTCACTGAGTTATTCAGCTTATCTGCTGCCTGATTACATTGATCAATACTGAGTGTGCAAAGCTGATCAACCCAGCTTTGGCCCTCTGCTGACCTCACAAATCCTGTATCAGCGGCAATAGATACATTCATAATAGGTAAAGCGATAGCAACAGTAAGTTTGTCAGTAACCCCTACAGCTAGCGCAGGGACCTTCACGTTGACAAAAGTGTTCACCTGACCCGTAGTTGAACCAGGACTTCCATTCGCATCTAAACCAGCAGATCTGAGTGTGGACCTCACAGCCCCCGCATCGACGTTACTTTGAATACTGATGACATCAGTCCAACGAACCTGCTGATTCAAAGGATCCCCCAATGGAACTGACTGACCTGCTCCATCAAACTTGGTGTCGATCGACATCAAAATATTCAAAAATCGAGGATCTTTTACTCCGCCTGGGAGTACTTGCGAACTTTCAAGCGCAATAGGCGCTGTCAGATCGAGAGCGAGAGCTCGTGTAGTTCCCTGAAGCACTAGACTCAATCCGACAGCGAATTTTAATAATTGTTTATTAAATTTTATTTGCTTTGCCATTCAAATACCCCTAATGCGTTCCAAGTCGAAAGGACCCGACCCAGAACTGAATCGATATCTAGAGTTGGGATCTCAGGTGCCTTGCATATTGAAATTCTTCGATATTTTCTGGAGCCCTGACTGAATTGTAGGTCTTTGGGTCATTTTTTAGCAGTTCATCTAAGATATGTTTAGCCTCTTCCTTTTCGGCCGAAGTTCCAGTACTGAGGGTTTCAGCATAATAGGCTGTATTCAGGGGAAAAGGGTAGTTCAGAGCGACATTATGAGCCACTGCCTTTCTAAAGTACTCAACTGATCGATCATGAGATCCCCCAAGAATTCCAGGCAATTTGAAATAAAGTCGCCCAAAAACTCGATTGGGTCCATCTCCATCGATATTTTCTCCCGATAGTCCGTCCCGGGTAACGCGCGACAGGGTATTATTCATGTAATCAATCAACTCCTGTTTTCGGCCAATTGCAGAGAAGACCCCTTCAGTTTCTGCCCAACGAGCCAAATTAATTCCTGCGTAGTAATAAGCTTCTGCATAAGCATCGTTGATATCTTTTGCTTCATCCGCCTTTGCTTGACCTGCAGAAAAAATAGCAAGTTTATCTGCATTACTATGGGCATGCTCACCATTCCAATAGTATGCTCTAGCCTCTAAAATGAGGACATCATAATTCAGATCAGAATCATCTGCCTTGCCTTCAGCTGCAGATAACGTATTTAACGCCTTATGGGTAGGCGCGAGGTCCATTGCGTTTCGCTGACTAAAACTTTCCCGCGCGCTTTGGAGTGCTGCCCTAACAACTGCGTCATCAGCAAAGCTAGCGCTACAAAAAGCAGCGCTACTAGCAGCCCCTAAAACAATACCTAATTGAAAATGATTACGTAAGTTCACG
>JANNCA010000281.1:0-6364 GCA_031386075.1 Oligoflexia bacterium | reverse complement strand
CAGGTCATGCCTTTAGGAGGGGTCAAAGTGGATTTAGGGTCGCATGGGGAGCTGTTGGGGATTGATTCTGATTATGCTTCCCATCTCCATGTTACGAATCGGGTGATATTAGATTCGGACCAGGCTAAACAAAAGGTTCCTGTGTCCTTGCTTCAGCCCCTGGATTCTGCGATGCACTCTTCTCCGGCCTTGCCGAATCTCCCAGTAGATGGGGGTGCGCAGGTGATTTGGATGGTTGGAGAAAAAGAGGGGCGAATCGCTTATCAGTTCAGCAGGGGTGGGCATGAGGTCGTGATTGATGCAGAATCTGGAAAGGTTTTGTCTACTCGTGATCGCAGGGTTTATTAGGGGATTCGGCTGAATGAGGGACATGGCCGTCGTGACATCCATGCAGGGTACTCTCTCGCAAATCCCCCTGCCCACCGATAGCGAATCGCGAAAGTTGTTTTTCTGTGTTTTTACCACCACATTTCGAGCACTTACCCTGATCTGGATCACTGGAGCCTGTAATTTGCTCAAACAGGGTCTGGCAGGTTTTGCAGAAGTATTCGTGAAGAGGCATATTTTCTTATCGTAACATTTGTTGTATAGGATACTCAACGACTCCGTAGCTCAGTTGGATTAGAGCAGGTGCCTTCTAAGCATCAGGTCGGGGGTTCGAACCCCTCCGGAGTCGCCATATTTGAGGCCTATCAGTATAAAATCTTGTGAAATTCACAAGTAATCCCGCCGAAAAAATAATTGCATTTCTTGTGGTTTTCACAAGAACTCCGCTGAGAAGAGCATGGCGTACGTCTAGCGATAATGACATGGCTGAGGTGAAATCTAAGAAGGGGGTGAGGAAGAATCAGAAGTGAGACAAAGACTTGATATGAACTAGGAAAAATGGTGCTCGCGCTCAGACTCGAACTGAGATGCCTCTCGGCGCTGGCTTCTAAGGCCAGTGTGTCTACCAATTCCACCACGCGAGCGTAGAGTGATCTTTTAAACCATTTCAGGCGGTCATACAAGAGTCCTTTTGCATTGCGCCGTATTATTTCCTGTTTGGAGTGGCGCTTCATTCCCTAGGAGTCACCAGCGTCGAGTGGGGTTGAAAAAAAGAATGATCCTTCTTCTGTGTGCCCTAGAGAGTACAAGAAAATGGTTTCGTGCGCGGGATCCAAACCTTTAGCACCGAAAAGCATTTTCTCTGAGGTCATTTTCTACCTAAAGAACAATAATTTCAAGAAAGCGCGAAGAATTGCTAATGTGATAGGGTTCGAATCATGGCTGCGAATTTAGTCGATTCGGAGGACTCATGACTCGTTGTATTAGAATCAGAATGAAAACATCCAAAATCGCATCTTCTATGATAGCTTTATTAATAATATTTAGTTCTGTCCTATTGAGTCGAGCTTTAGCTGAGACCTCGCCTTGGACTACGTTTTATGGAAATCTGAGTTCTTATGAGCGGGGCTCGCAGGGTGCCATCATTTCTCTCGATCTAGATCCTCAAAATTTAATGAATAGCTCCATGCGCATTGCAAGCAGAGAGGGTCGTCTTAGGGAAGTTCAGCACTTGATTACCTTGGGAGCAGAGATTGATAGTCGCGCAGATACAGGGGAAACTGCGCTGATGGTTGCCTGTAGAAACTGTTCTGTTAAACTTGCCAAGTTTTTGATTCAACATGGAGCAAGTTTTAATGCGGCTGATTTTGATGGTAGAACAGCCCTTATTTATGCAGCGCGTGAGTCGTGTGCGCCCATTGTTTCGCTCCTATTGAGTAAAACTGGAATCGACTTAGAAGCTAAAGATCAAGCGAGTAAAACTGCTTTAGACTATGCCGGAGAGAATTCTGTGTTTGAGGTAGGCGGCCCGTCTCAAAAGATTGTTGCTTTAATTAAGTCTGTAAAATTCCTTAAATATTCTAAAAATACACATTTAAAATTACCTAACTAATTAGAGGCCCTTCTTTTGGCTATGTTTTTGCAAATTCTTTTTTTTGCACCTGCGTGGAGAAAATTAAAGTGGCTCATGAATCTCAGTCCGAAAGAGATCGTTCTTCGTCTTGGAAAATTGCAAAACTCTTCGGAGTGGATCTTAAGTTGCATTGGAGTTTGTTATTCCTCCTGTTTTACATTGTTTTTATCTCTTCCGTTCAGTTTCCTTTTGTCGTCCACCTATCAGGTCTCAATCCAGAACAGGCCTCTTGGAATCCGTGGGTGTTTGGGGTTGTTTTTGCGATTGGGCTCTTTTCGTCAGTCGTTGTTCATGAGTTGGGCCACGTTTGGGTTGCCAAAAATCAAGGATCAAAGGTTCATGGGATCACATTAATGATGTTGGGCGGATTTTCTGAGATTGGGAAGCCGTCCGAAAAGCCTTATGGTGAACTTAAACTTGCGGTGATGGGTCCCTTGGTGAGTTTTTTAATCAGTGGCCTGTGCTGGGTTGGATATTTAGGACTTAAAAATCGTGCCCCTCAGATCAGCCTATTGAGCTTCTGGTTATCTCATATCAATTTGATGTTGGGCGTATTTAATTTGATCCCAGCACTTCCTCTAGATGGAGGCAGAGTTCTTCGTTCTTTTTTGGCAGTTAAACAGGGGAATTTAAGGGCGACTCAGAATGCTGTGAAAGTGAGCCAAGTATTAGCTTGGGGACTAGGAGTGATAGGGTTTCTTCAATTTAATTTCTTTGTAGTTCTCATCGCACTTTTTGTTTATAACGCATCTGAATCCGAACAGAATATATTATTGACTCAATCTGTACTTAAAGGAGTTCAAGTGAGGGATGCCATGACTTGGACTCATCCTGTGTCAGAGAGTGATTCGCTTCATCATGCGGCTTTGCAGATGATTCGGACGAGAAGCCAGATCCTTCCCGTTGCAATAGTTGCTGAAACCGAAAAAACAAATGGTTTTATCCTTCGATTAGATTCAATTCGAAGTGTTGAAAGGAAATTGTGGCATGAGACTCGGGTTAAGGAACTGATGGAGCTCACTGGGAGTACTCTCGATGTAGACGATTCAATCAGTCAAGCCATCACTGAAATGACCTCTCATTCTTTTCAAGTCCTTCCTGTCACAGAACACGGTAAACTTGTAGGGATTTTGAAGTACTCTAACTTGGCTGAAATGATGCAATTTAAAAGTCTTGAAGGGGATCGTGTGGATTCACATGACGAGGATTATCAGAAAGCAGCCTAGCACCGTGCTGTGGGTTTCAAAAAGGCCTGGATCTCACCGACGAGATACAACGAGCCTGTCACCAAAATCAGATCGTGTTCCATGGCACGCTCCGCTATTTTCTCAAGCGCAACAGGAGGATTGCTCCAGCCTCCTTTGGTAAAAGGAAGCCATTTCCCATATTCCTTGAGTGTTCGTTTTCTAAATGAGACTTCCGTTATAAAAAGTGATGAATTCGGCAAGGACAAGAGGGGTGAAATAATTGGGTCTAAATCTTTGTCCTTGACTACGCCTAAGAGAATGTAGAGGTGCTTTCTTGGGTAGTGTTCCAGAAGATCAATCAGGCTAGCGATTCCTTCCGGATTGTGATCGCCCGAAAGGTAGATCGGGCAAGGGGAAATCGGTGTCTCATATTTTTCCATTCGTCCGGGCCAGCGGACTTGACTCAGTGACGCTAGGTAAGGGCCTGGGGAGTATCCCATCGAGTGGAATAGGGTGAGGGCAGTTGCTGAATTTTGGATGGCTCTTGGGCCTGCTAGCTGAATAGGTGCCTCACCCCAAGGGGTCTGAATGTGGAATTGAGGGCCGTGCTTTTCCTGTGTGACTTTCCAATTCATGGGGAAGCTTTCGGTCCAGCGACTTTGGGTGGCGCGCTGAACTTCCCTAGAGAGGGGTTGGACTTCCACTGGCAGAACAGAATGGACTACGTTGGCTCCAAGGGTAACAATACCAAATTTATTGAGTGCGATCTCCGGTAGTGAATATCCGAGTAAGTTTTGATGATCTAGCCCCAGCGAAGTGATGACGCAGTTGAGGTGGGGAATGGCGTTTGTCGCGTCCCAGGTGCCACCTAGGCCCACCTCAAAGATGGGTCGATCGACAGGAGGGATTTTTTCACCAGAAAGGAAAACCCAGGCGGCCATGAGGGTAAGCATTTCGAAATGGGATAAGGGTGTCATCTCCAAAACCGCCTGTCTAACAGCATGGTATACTTCGCAGAAAAGTTCCGGTGAGATGTCTTTTCCGTTGATTCGAATTCGTTCTGTAGTCTCAATCAGGTGAGGCGAAGTAAAGAGGCCAACGGTTTCTCCAGTTGCAAGGAACAAAGCCTCAAGGGTTGCGCAAACTGAGCCTTTCCCATTCGTGCCCGCAACAACAATGATTTTTTGAGGATTCATCTTTGATGGGGATGAAAAAACGCGTTCCAAGCCCTTGCGCATGGGCTCTAGGCTGGGCGGGCGCTCTGGCATCATTCCTCTGGATTCAAGTTCTTGAATTATCTCAGAATAAGATTTTGGCTGCACTGAGTGATTCCATTGATTTGGTTCCAGGCCTTAAGCGCCCGAACGTTGAAGTCAGGATGATGTACTCGTAAAAAATCGATTCCTTGGGATGCTAAATCCACTGTCAGGGCCGCTGTTTCAATGTCTCGTTCAGAGAAGGCTTTATCGGTGATTAAATTGAGAAAGGACTTTCGCGAATGACCTATTAAAATTTTAACACCCAGGGTTTGAAGCCTGCGGGAATTTCTGAGAATTTCCCAGTTTTGTTCGAGAGTTTTATTGAACCCGATGCCGGGGTCCAGGATGATTCTATCTCGTGCAATCCCCCATCGATTGAGCTCTTGGATTCGCTTTTCACCCCAAATCAAAAGTGATTCCAAAGAATCTTTCTCGGTGGACAGGGTCACGTCTTGGGTCGGTGGGATGGAGAGACTATGCATCACCACAAGTTGAGCATCCGAGTCTACAATGACTTTTCTCATTTTTAAATGATTGGCCAAATCACTGAATCCCGTGACGTCATTGATCCAGTGAGCACCCCATTGGATCGCTTTTACAGCTGTTTCTGGGTGGCGCGTATCTACACTGAGGGTCACAGGGTGGTAAGGGTCAGATAGAACTGAAGCATGAAGTGCCTTCAGAACGGGTTCAAGTCGACTCCATTCTTCCTGGGGATCGATTCTTCGGGCTCCAGGGCGAGTGGATTCAGCTCCAATGTCTAAGATGCTGACTCCTTGGCCCATCATTTTTTGAGCCTGGAGGAGAGCAGCTTCAGGAGTTCGGTGTAAGTTTCCGTCTGAGAAGGAGTCGGGAGTGATATTCAAAATCCCAACCAACTGGGTCAGGGTCAGGGAAGAACGATGAGTTTTAAAAGGCACTGGGTCTATGGGTTTTTGTCTCCAATGGGAGACCACCTGAGAAATAGGAATACCTAGAAACGGCCCGGGAACTGGAGAGGCCCACTGAGGATAGAGATCTGCTAAGGGGAGCATGGCGAAAGGGCGATCCATGAGGCTTGGGTGTGGGATGGTTAAGTTTTGGCTTTTGTAGATCTGATTTCCGTAAGTGAGAATGTCGATGTCAATTTCTCGAGGTGCCCAGCGTCCACTCATTTTTCGCCCCAGTGAGCGTTCGATGGATTTCACATGGAAGAGTAATTCTTGGGGGGGCATCGCAAATTGGCAAAGGACATTCGTATTTAGAAAAGGTTGATTCCAATCGGTAGGGGCAGATTCGGGTAGAAGTGCCTCGGACTCATAAATAGGCGAGACAGAGAGGACTTCTATTTGAGGGGAAATTTTAGGACATTTGAGTTTTTGGATCGCATTTCGGAGAGAGGCAATTCTATTACCGCAGTTACTTCCTAGGCCGAGTACTCCGAGTTCAAACGCTCTTGGAATCCCAACGAAATCAGTGGGCTCAGACTCTGGTATTCTGAATAAATTCATGTTCTGGCCAATCTCCTATGCTGAAGCTAGCGCCCCCTTCGAGGCCCTGAACAGGGGGAGCTTCCTTGGTCGTGAGTAGCCACAGTTGAGTCTGAGGAGAAACAGTCTCCCTGAGCGCCTTAAAGGCATCATATCCAAGTTTTTCGATGAGAGCGTATTCCTGGCGGTTGCAGATCTCTGCGATCACCTGGCTCAGGTGATCATAGCAAATGCTCTCTTCAAGTTGATCGCTGAAACAACCCCTCGGTAATTCGCTCAATCTGAGTCGAACGTCAAACCGGACAAACTGAGGAATCTTCCGTTCTTGCTCACTACAGCCTAGTCGAACCAGAAGTCGAAGGCTATTGAGCGAAAGCGTACTAAACAGGCATGCTTTTTCGGATACCATCTAAAAATTTCCAGAGTTGGTCTGCAGTCACATGGGCTGACTTTTTTGCGATTTCCTGATCTTCAGGCGACAAATCATTC
>JANNCA010000273.1:0-21708 GCA_031386075.1 Oligoflexia bacterium | reverse complement strand
CTAGATCAATTAAATTTAATTTCGAATCATTAAATTGAATTGATCTAGGCGGCTTCTTGAAGCTCGTGTGCATGCCAGAGGTCATAAAGAATTTCATTCTTTTCGGTGCACAACCATTTAGATGCATGATCTGGGGGGTCTTGCTCAAGGCACTTTTGTGCGAACGCATGAACAGTGATGATTTCCGCTCCGGCTTTGACTTTGTACTCGCCATTGGGTTGTTTGATTATTTTGCAGGTTTTCGATGGATCGCTCACGTAGAACAGCGTCTGGCCCTCTTTTAAAAGCCCTTCGTGAACTAAATGGGTGAGATCAAATTTTTTTTTATTTTTTGACACTGATCGGGTTCTCCTTGCAGATGAACCTATCGGCAATTTTAGCTAGAATTTTAATTCCTTGTGGCGTTTAATTCCTATCGCTCAAACTATTCCTGGCACGTTACACTGAAAGTGTGAATGTCGATGCTCAGTTTGCCCAATCATTGAAGGTCGAGGTGATTTCCGGATTAGCTGCATCGCAGCAATTTTCAAAGTTGTTGGACCACTGTTTTGGGCTATCTCCGGGAATGCGATTTCTGGAAGATTTTCCTGTCTGGGACCCTCAGTGGGAGATTCCTTTAGTGATTCGAATGGGGGTTTTTCAAAAAGGTGAATTGGTTTCCTGTGCAGGAGCGCGGATGGCGCAGATGAGAACGGGGCCTTCGAGTGAGGTGCCGGTGGCTCTTATAGGGGCCGTGGCGACCTCACCTCAGTGGAGAGGATTGGGATTTGCGACTAGGTTGATGACTGAGTTAATTCAATGGGCTCGCTCGAGAGGTGCCGTTAGGGTCCTTCTTTGGAGTTCTGAACATGAGTTTTATAAGAGGCTTG
Source organism: Oligoflexia bacterium (assembly GCA_031386075.1). Taxonomy (GTDB): domain Bacteria; phylum Bdellovibrionota; class UBA1018; order UBA1018; family UBA1018; genus CAIYTD01. The sequence continues at coordinate 20,839 of JANNCA010000273.1, read as the reverse complement.
GGTTTGAACCTTTTGGGGAAGAAATTCGTTTGCCTATTCAGTTCGTTCCTTTACCTTCTACGTATCGTTTGGTTAAGCGACTGTCTCCTGAGTCCTTAGCTGAGAAAGTTCATTTGGGGTGGAGTCCTCGCATTTTTGACCTTCGGCAAGCGAGCCAAGTGGGCTTGAGTCTGGAGAGTTGTGATCGAAAGTGGTATCAGGCTCATGAAAATGTTGAGTGGTTTTATACTGGATCTTCAGAGAAGCTGTCAGCTTATGCAGCTTTTGGGAGAGGGATCGACTTGAATGGAGTGATTCACGAGTGGGGAGGGGAATTGAATTCTCTTTTAGAAATTTTTCACACCATTCGAAAAATGAATAAAAATTCTATTGTCTTGGGTTCGGCCGCTCTGATGCGGAAGCTCGGGATTCCTTCCTCTTTAGGTTATCGAGAGCCCCTCTGTTTGGCAAAAATATTAACGTCAAACTCAATTCACTCGCTTCCTGAGCCGATGTGGATCTGGGGGCTGGATGCTGTATAAAAATTTTGGATCCGGTACTTGGACCCCGGGAACAGGGGTCTAAAGTCGTAACAGATCCCGATCCAGAATTTTCACGAGTACGAAAGGTGTGCCTGAGCAGTATGAGAAACTGGAATAAAATGTCATTTCGTGGCAGGTTGAACTTAGAGTGAAGCAGTATATAACTAAAGTACTTAAATTTTTTGCGGGATTCCTTCTTGTTTTTCCGGGTGTCTATATCGTTCTTGCTGGAATCCTTTTCGATATCCCGTTAAATAAATGTATTGGGATTCTGTTTTCGCCTTTTTATTATTTTACGACTATTTGTGCTGTAATTGCTGGATATGGTCTTTGGGAAATGCGTCGGTGGTCCTGGTATTTCTTCGTTGCTGCCCAGGTTCTCGTGGGATATGAGAATGTTAACTTTGTTTTAAATGCTTCTGAAAGTCATCACAAAATAGCCGCCTATTTAGTTTCGATTATTTTGCAATTAGCACTTATTTATCGAGTTGCGTTAGAGGTTCGAGTTCCCTATTTTTTCCCTAGAATTCGTTGGTGGGAAAGTAATCCACGCTATCGTTTTGCGGTCCCTGTGGTGATGGGTAAAAATGCGGTGGAGGGTGAGATTTTAGATTTGTCCTTGGCCGGGTGTTTTATTAAGACTAGGGGCGAACTGAAGCAAGATGAGGTCATTCTCCTTAAATTCGAAGTTTTTTCGTATGAAGTTCAATGCGAGGGGACGGCAGTGTGGCTCGCCCAGAGCACTGTAACTCATCCAAAAGGAGTTGGGATCAAATTTTGCTTTCTAACCAAAGTCCAGAAAAGAGCTTTAAGAAATATTCAAAAAAGATTGAAAAAGATTTCATCGCTCTACCGCCGATCCCGCTATTGGATGAATCCAGAGGAATTTAACAAGCACTTGGATGCGATTGAAACCAGTTACCAAGAGCCCAGATTCATGGTGTATAAAAGTAAGCGATCGTCGTAAGGGCGTGGGTGCAAGCCAAAGTTTTTTGATGGCAGTAGGTAAACGCGGCCTTTCCTAAGATTCGGTTTTTGCTGTGGGGTGGTACGGTTTTGGGTTTGAGGGGAATTTGGGTAGCATTTTTAGGCCAATTTTCAGTGATGATGAGAGAAGGCTCGACCTTAAAAGGAAAATCCGTCAAGAGTTCGATGACAATGGAGTCAGATCGACTCAGGTGGAGGTTTGGGTCGTTCGTATGGTAGCGGAGAATGAGTTGATCTTTTTCTTTCGCAATTTCAAAGTAAGCAGCGTCTTTAGGGGTTAAGGTAGGTTCTTCCTTCGGTGTGATGATCTGGGGTGTCTTGAGATCGTGGGATTGAATTTGCAGAAATGTGCCCTTTTTTAGTTTTGTCGAACCTGCAAGGGCGAGACTCTGTGTGCATAGCAGGGCAACCGCGAGAAAGAGCCTAACTTGATTCATTCGAAAGCATTCCTTTTTGAACTATTTGATGAGCTCCGTACTTCGTTTATTGTATGGAGTACTCTCTATGAATCAATTTAACATGATCTGGCTAAAGGAAGCGGTTTTTTTGGCTCAAAAGGCCGCTGCTGAGGATGAAGTGCCAGTGGGTGCGATTGTTGTCCACAAGGGATCGATCATTGGCCGGGGGCATAACCGTCGAGAACAGAGTCAGGATCCATTGGCTCATGCTGAAGTCATCGCTATTCAGGAAGCGGCGGCTCATTTGGGAAGCTGGCGACTGATTGATTGCCTTTTAGTTGTTACATTAGAACCCTGTCCAATGTGTCTTGCGGCGAGTCAACAGGCCCGGATTCAAGAAGTCGTGTATGGAGCCCAAGACCCTAAAGGCGGAGCCTTGAGTTTAGGTTACAGGCTCCACCAGGATACAAGAACTCATCATCGTTTTTTGGCCACTCATGTCGACTACCCGCCTTGTAGTCTGATTTTGAAAGATTTTTTTCAGAAAAAGCGAAGGAATGACTAGCGACTCATGATACAGCAAGGACAATGATGGGTCTAAAAATTCAATTTGTGAGTCTTTCTCTTGGGGCATCGGTGGATCAGCAGACGGGTAATTTATCTGTCTTCGATATTTTAGAGGAAATTCGCACCCCCCAATTACCCGTGCATTTACAGTCCTTAGTGATCTCGCTTGCTTTGGAAAAACAAGAGCCAGGCGAATTTTCCGGTAAAATGATCATTCATCTTTTGACCCCAGATGGGAGTCAGCAGTCCGTAGGGACTGGGGATATGAAGATTGCTGCTGACCAAAAAAGAATGAAAGCAGTTTTTCGCTTTGGCGGCTTTCCTGTTTCTACGTATGGCCGTCATCGATTTGTGCTCTCCTGTATGAATCTGTCAGGAACAAAGATTGCCGAAGCTCTCTTAGACTTTGATGTCATTCAGGTGGCTCTAGTGGCACAGGGTATGACTCCACTTCAAAAGCCGACCCTCGCCCATTAAGTTAGAGTTCCACGACAGCGCCTCCTGAAAAGATGGGCAGGAAACGCATATGGGCAGCATTAGGATAAAAGTGAGCTCCCAGTTGAAACCCTTTCCAATGGTGGCTAAAGCCCACACCATAAAATCGGAAAGTGGTATTATAAGTAGCTCCAAGAGACATAACATTGCCGACCCCCTTTTTTTGGGGATGATAGGCCCACGACAAGTCTGACTCGATCTCAGTCCCTTGTACAAAGCCTGAGTTCGAAATATTCAACTGAGTGACATCCATGTTGGCGTAAAAAAAATGGCCTCCAGTAAAAAGTGCAACGTGGGGGGCAATTTCGACACCCATGACCCCTCCTGGCATCCACCCAATGAGACCCAGGGATGGATTCGTCGGAGCAATGCTATTCAGATTAACATATTGAAATCCGATCGATAAGCCTAGTGCAAACCCAGGAAAATCCAATAGAGCATAACGCATGCGTGCGTTAAAGATCTTATAAAAATCAGATAAGAGATTCGTCTCTAGGGAAAGGGAATTAGTGACACCCACTCCTGAGGTGAGGCCTATCTGGAGTCGACCGGATGGGGGAGTAAAGGGACTGGGTAGGAGGTGGGTATAACCAAAAAGTGGATTTTCTACTCGACCAAAATGAGGGGTCTCCCGAACCGATAGGTTGTTTTCCTCAGACATACTTGAAAGAGCAACTTTGGAAAATGCCAAAAATATCAGTAAAAAAGCTGAATTTTTTTTCAAGTCGAGTACCTCGGGTTAGCCGACTATCGAGACATCACTGAGGAGTGCGTATTCGGGACCATAATATCCTTGGCCGTGGGTGCTGTCGCTGGAAAAATGGACGCGATTGACTCTTTCATTTGAAAGTCGAAGATCTCTAAAGTTCTCCCCAATAGACCCGGAGAGGGAGCCCCCTTTCAGGTAGGTTACTTTTTTATGAGCGTTGTCATAGAGTTTGGCTAAGCGTATTTCACTGCTGAATGTGCCGCTGTTTGCATCTGTGAATAAACCTGAAAATTGAAGAATTTCTATGACGTAAGGGGCAGATTGAGTGAGTTGTGAATAAGTTAAAGTTCCTGGGTCGACTACCAGATTGCCTTGGGAAGTGTTTGGTTTAAGTCCGAGGTAGTCTCCATATTGTTTATCCACGGTAGATGCGACGATTCGGTTCTTTTCGACAAGTTTCAATGGGGTTTGAACTAGCCCTTGGTTTGATATCGCTACGGTGTGGGCCCCAAAGTCGAGAGTCGGATCTAAGGTGATGGAAAGTAAATCGCCGTGGCTGAGAGGAATGAGTTCTTCGCCTATTTTTGTGAATGGGAGACTATGATAGGAGTTAAATGCTGAAAGTTGAGTTAACTGGTCATTGAGTAAAGTGGAGAGAACTTCAGCGCTAATAATAACAGGATATTTTCCTGTTATCGGTTTATTCACCTCGAGAGAGTTCTCAGCGTATTTTGCAGTTTGATCCAGAATCGTCTCTATCGGTAGGTGATCCAAGTGTACGGCCCATTGGGTAGTCAGATATTCATCAGAGTGGTTTTTCCCGTCCGAGGTCAACTGGGAAAAGGAATAAGCCGATTCAAAATAAATTTTACTTTGAGAGGAGCGATGGTTGAGCCCATTGCTAAGGTGGAGTTCGCGTGTATGAATCGAAAGGAAAAGTTCAGCTGAGTTAAATTGAGAGGGGCGCTTCTGACTCACAGAGGCTTCAATTCGGTGAGTGATTTGTGAGACGACTTGTTCAAGATCTTCGGCAATATTGGGGTCGGTGGTCAATACCACGGGGATCTCATGAGGCAGTTTAACAGGGAGTTCCCAGGCTTGGTGGTCGGTTTGTTTTGCCGCTTCTATAGCGAGGTCAATTTGACTTTCGAGTGGAAGGGAGGTGAAAAGTTTTTTGGTGATTTCACCTTGACGACCTTTTTTTTCAAGAGGTACAAAAAGCTTGATTGAAATATTACCACTATGGATATTTCTATCTTGATCAGTGATAAGGTGACTTTTTTCAGTCATAAAGTAGAGTTCTCGGCGGTGGGTGTGCTCTTGGGTTACTATCCATGCTTTGATGTCAGGTCGGCGAGAGAGCTGAAATTTGAGTTGGTCGAACGTCCAGTTGAGCTGCGTCATGATTATTTCCTTGTCCTTATCCCAAAATCACGGGGTCTAGAAGCATATAGGGACCCCCGCATCCCGCATAAACAAATTCCTTATGGTACTTTCCACAGCCCCCAACGTCATTGAAGGGGAATTTGGCCTGGTCGGGGGCTGAAGATTCGGTCTCAATTTTTGATTTCGCAACAATTGAGTTCAGGACGTCTCCCACATAGCCTGTCATCTGAATGTCTCCGCCTGCAGGGCCCTTGAATACTCGGCCTGTGGGCTTGCCGTTTTTTATTTCCTGTAAATAAGCGATGCCAACCTGAATACCCATACCCTTGGGGTCTTCCATTCCTCCTGCGGCGTGAATGGCTAAAAATCCATCGTTGAGCTCGGTCATGAGTTCAGAGAGCGTCTTATCGCCCGATTGGAAGTAGGTATTCGTTTGGCGAGAATAGACGCCATTCGTCCAGTTTTCACGCTTCCCGTTAGCCGTTCGAGAAATTCCAAGACGAATTGAAGAAGTTAAATTCGTCATAGGGCTGAGTAACTTTCCTTTTTCGAGCAAAACTTGTTCTTGCGATAGCCATCCCTCTTCGTCAAAGAAGTAGCTGCCCCAAGCACCGTAGGATTGGTCACCATTTTGAAAGAGTGCCGGGTTATTCAGTATAGTAGCGAGGTGATTGCCGACTTTTTCTCCTGTTTGATAGAGCTCCCAGGCTTTGCTTCTGCCTCGCGCGCAGGTATCTCCTTCTTGAGAGTGGCCAAAGGCTTCATGTGCTAAAACCCCCGCCAGTGAGGGACCAAAAATAAGGCGATATTTTCCTGGCTCAAGGCGCTCAGCAGTTTTGAGGGCCTTGAGATCCCTGAGGAGCGGACTGAGGTCAGAATCTAGATATTCTATGCATTCTAACCCCCCGAGTCCCCCCACTCGAATATAAGTGCGGTCGGATCCTGAGAGGGTCGTCAGGGAAAATACTAGGCGGAAAAGAGTTTGTGAAAGGTTAGTTTCACGATCGACGAAAATAGATTCTTCTTCCGTAAAACTATGTCGGGATGAGATATAGGTGAGGTCTTCAGGCAATAGCCCATATTGGGGAGCCATTTTTTTGCATTGATCAATTGCGCCTTTGAGTTGATTAAAGCAATCGACTGACGTGAATGTACGAGGGTCTTGTTTGAATCGAATTCCAAAATGAACAGGTGTTTTAGAATTGACCTGAGCAGGTATTTGACAGGTAATTTCAGGGTCAAGTGCCGCACTTAGCCGATCCTTCCATTTGGGGGGGAGATAAGGTTTTTTTGTGCTGTGGGAAGCGCGAGGGGAGCGACTCACACGGGTCGAAAAATTTTGCGCAAAGAGCCTGAGTGCAGAGGGGTCAAGGTCATCAGTGGCCTCTTCAAAGAGGGTGTATCCGTTGTAGATTCTGAGGACGACGCCCATGCTGATTTGGTCTGACATTTGGGTTTGTTTCAAATTGGCTGTGAAGCTTTTAGAGGCTTTCCGTTCAAAATAAATAGATCCGTACCAATCCCCCTCTGCTTCTAGAATAGGTAAAAGTTCCGTAAAAAGACTTCTGAGTGGCAGTAGATCTTTAGAAAAGGGTGCGCGCTTCATAACTTAATGTTTTGGCACATCCAGTACTCGGCTGTCCACTGGGACGTCAATCCCTATTTTTTGTATTGCCATCTGTCAAAGGTTTGGTCAGGTTGCGGGTTTTGGCTGGCCTATTCAGTCCGGTCAGAGGGTTGGCTCTTTTATTGCTCTGCATTAGATGGGAATTTATGCTGAAGAATCGGAAAATAAATAAGTTAAAAAATAGGTTGAACATGGAATGGATGCTGGTCGTTTTATGCCTTTCCTTACTGAGTTGCGCCAAGGAAAAAACGAATCATCTGCTTATTCACTCTGAGTTGAGCAGTGTTGAGTTACAGGAGAAGCTTTGGGAACATTTAGAAAATGGTCATGAGGAAAAGGCCCATGAACTCAAGAATCTGATGGTCCATACATTGACTTCGGGCCATTGCAACGAGCAACAGGTCGACTTAGGGGGAACGACGCGACCCCGAATTTTAAAATGTGACCATGGAATTAAAGCTATTTTTAAGGTGAAGAATATTCCGTACCCTCATGAGGAGTCGACTGCAGAAACAGAAGGATTGGGGCATCAACTCGAAGAGTATGCTTCCTATCCATTGAGCGATGCGAATGCGGAAATGGCCGCCTATTCTCTGGATGTTCTGTTTGATTTGCACATTGTTCCTTTGACCGTAATTCGGGTGATTCCTGGTTTGGGAATTGGGTCGGCTCAATATTTCATCAAAAACGCTGAGGGGGGGCAACCTCATGTGACCTCTGGGTTTAGAAAAATGAAGATCTTTGATTTTATCATTAGCAATAAAGACAGACGAGAGAACAACTGGCTTTACCTTTCATCTTCAAATCGTTTGATTGCGATTGATCATGGTCAGTCTTTTTTCCATGCCCCAGTTCCAACGGACCCTGTTGCTTCACTTCCCGAGGTTGTCTCTTACTTAAAGAGTGAGCCTCAGTTCAGGTCGAAACTCATTTCTGTTACTGAGCAGCAGATTTATGAAGCATTAAGTCCTTATCTCCGATATCCCCAGATACAAACGGTGCAGGGTAAAATTTACGAAATCAGATCTGCGCTAACCAAATAGTTGAATCGACGGCTGGAGAGATATGAAACGAACTGGGGTATGGGTAGGGCTTTGTTCTTTTTTCTATTTTTATTTAGTTTCGGTTTCATGGGGGGCGATTGTAGATCCCCTTGTTGAGGGTGAACCTCATTCGCCTAGAGTTGAGTTCTGGACGGGGAGCCTCGGAGGATTTTCTTTTGGGACAATCACAGGTACGGATTTTACAAATTTAAATATCCTTGGAATGGGGTTGAGTTCGGGTTCTGTGACAGGCATTTTGCCACCTACCTTAGGGTACGTTTTAGAGTCTCACTTGGAGGTGGTCCTGAGTTTCGGATTGAGCTCGGTCAATCGTAAGAACTTACCTTCGAATACCATTATCTCAAGCCTCAAGATTCTAGCTGGATTAGCCTTTAATTTTAGTAATGTTTTCGAGAAGTCTATCTATTGGATGGCTCAAGGGGGTATTCTGTCATTGGGCTACAATGATGCCAATCAGGCTTATTTTGCAATCTCAACCCAGATTGGAAAACGGTTTAGCTTATTTGAAAGCATCACCTATTCACCCAGTATTGGGTTTGAGTGGGTAGCAACATCCCCTTCAAGCACGATGTCTTTGAATTTTGTTCCTGCGCAATTGTCGGTTTATTTTTGAGTGCACGTACAGTCTGGATCCGACTTTAATTTAATATAAAGTAAATATTTATTTTGCAATAATTTATTCTAAATGCTATAACACATAGCGTTACTTGTTAGAGTGGCGAGATTGTTTCAAGCTCGGCGTTAAATTTATTGTTGAAAAAATAGGTTATTATGATTGAGAAGTATTTGAATTTATTTTTAGCTTTTTCTACCCTAGCGATCGCCCAGGCGAGTTTTGCAGACCTGAGCGAAGGGGATTTAGATACGATTCGAACGATGATGACTCAGGATAAACCTAGCATTGTGGAGCATGCGCGCGAGGCAATTCGCGCTATGCTGATTGAAGAGAAAAGGCATGTTCATTCAACTCCTGTGGGTACGGTCATTCTTTACGCAGGCGAGGGCAATCTCGAAAACTATCTTTCTTGCGATGGAAGTCAGTTAGATAAAAATCCCAACAATTCTAAGAATCCTGACTATAGAACACTTTATTCTGCCATTGGAGAAGCCTTCACTCCTGAGGGAGAGAAAGGCGGTCCAAAATTTAGACTTCCTGACTTTCGCGGGCGGGTGCCCTTGGGTGCGGGTGCCGGTGAGGGATTGAGTCATAGAAAATTGGGGGAAGTAGCGGGTAAAGAAGATATTTTACTCGATGTTCTTATGATACCAGCGCATTCCCACGGCGGAAGGACTGAGGAAGATTTTCCTGATCATTCTCACGGTGTTCCTGTTTATGAGCCTAGGGCTTTTCAGGGAGTATGGCCTGGGAGCACAGGACTCTCTGACGTAATCATTGGAACCACCCAACAATCAGAGGGTGCTAGTGTGAGACATCAGCATTATTTTAAAACTGAAACTAGCTATGGAATGCAGCCTACTGGCGCTCCAGTACCGAATGTTCAGCCATCTTTGGTTCTTCGGTACATGATAAAAGTGAAGTAAATCGTCTCAAAAATCGATTTGGAAAAGCGCGGCTGTAAATAGGACTGATCAAAGGTTTTATCATGAACAATTTCAATAATAAAATGCCACTCGTTTGTCTGAGTTTTCTGCTTTTAGGTCCCTCGGTGACGTGGGCGAAGTTCTGGCCATCGTCACAGCTACGCGAGACAGCTCGTGTTTTTAGTCCCAACCGAGAGCGAAGTTCCTTTGCTCACACATTGGGATTGACCTCTTCACTTTCCGTAGATCATGCAAACACTCGAGACGAATATTTTATGATGCATACTGATCCGAACTGGGGTGCTTCGGCAAGCTGTGAGGGGTTGGGCAGAGAGCACGGCTCTATTCACACTGTTTCCGATGAATTTTCGGCTGACACTCAAGTCAAGATTGCTGTTCCGATTCGATTCATTTTTGAGACCCCTGCCACTCGAGAAAAAAAGGAACAGATGTTACTGAAGCCTTTTCTTAAGGTCAAGCTTCTTACCGTCACTCATCAGTACTCCTTAGGCACTTTGATCGAGCGACAAATACCTGAAGTCTTTAGGCTCAAAGACTTTGTATCAGAAGAGCAGGCTGACTTGGGAACCCGATTGAGTATTCATTATGACTCGATCCTTACAGGTAAAGGTTGGAAAATACCCCGAGGTGTGAATTACCGAATCCGGGTGGAGTGGTTTGGCGAAGGCCTTTGTGGAGAAGAAATTTCTAGTGAAGTTCAAAATAATCCAACTGTTTTTGAAGTGGGTGATCAGATTCGCCTTTTGAAAGTTAAATCTGAATAAGGATTTTGTCTTATGATGTTGAAAGCACAAAATTTTACTGTAGCTGTTTTTCTATTTTTTACTTTAGTTGGGTGTTCATCTCAGTCGTCCGAAAAGCCCTCTGGAGTTCCTTCTCGAGGGTGGAGGGTTGTCGTAGCGGGATTTGATACGATTTTCCAGTCGAAGTGTTCTGGGGATGATCGCGGCAGCGCTGAAAGTCTCGAAGAGCATCTTTTAGGGTGTGAACTTTCAGATTCACGCACGACTCCAGTCTCAGATAAAGACTATGGAGATTGTGCCCATTTAATTTTAGAGAGTTACGATGAATTGAAGTCTAAAGATTGTCAGGCCAAATATCTCCCTCGGGTTCAGCTTCAAATTCGAAAGAATTTAGACCATCAGATCAGTGCAATTTTTATAGAGGGTGAGAGAACTCATACGGGTCTGAATCAAAAATTGCCTTCTGTATTCTCAAACCTTGACCTCTGGTCCCGGAGTCAAGCGAAGGGAAGGGTGGGCCTTGCTCGTTTTGATGCTGAGCACACTCAGGACATCCATCAGATCCTGAGTTCGCTTTGGACTCAAATATTGCGGTCGACGCGATCCACTCAGAAGCTGGTGAATCAACAAGATACCTTCTCTCATGGCTTGAGTCAGTTCACACAGATGATTCAACTGGGCTTTGAAAAGAGTCTTGATCCCGAATTAATTTTTCGGCTTTTAGGGCAGTCTCTCACCCACGTTTACGAACGGGTTCAGTTTTTTTCCGAACTCAGTGACCTCTATTGTCAGCTGGGCACCTGCTCTCATGAGCGTGAGAGTGATCTTCACCTTTTTATTTTAGCCCTCAGTCAACTAGGTGATCCGCATTCGTTGGGAACATCTGAGGGCTTAAGAACTTATCGCCAATCCATCCATAGAATGGATAAAAATTCGAATGAAATTAAGAATTTTTTAAGTGTTTTTTCTGATCATCACGCAGAATTTATACGCTCATTTGACTTACTTATAGGCGTCATGAAAGTTCAGGAAAATTCTCCAAGCTTGGCTTTTGAGAAAGTTAAACTGATAGATTTGCCCATAAGATCTGTTCCAGCATTCGCGGTAGATTTTGTAAGTATGATTCAAGGAGTGAGCAATCAGTCAATATCCTATCGGAATAGTGGATTATTCCAAAGTTCTGTTGTCCCAGAAATTGACTTTGGTTTGACTCCAGAAAAAATTAACGAGAATTTTACGATTGAATTTAAAAACCGTAAATCAAAGTTAGAAAAAAGCATCTTAGATTTCAAGCATTACAAAGAAAATTTATTAAACACCCAGAAGAGTCATCTGGATCAGGTGAATCAGGGGGCACAATTGATGCTGCGCCATGATCATCTTTCCTTTGAGTTGTCCAAGCTGCAAGAGGACCTCCAAGGTTATCAAGGTTCACTGCAATATCTGGAAAACACGACGAATCAATATGCGGAAAGCACCACCCAGTTACTCCAGTCTGACAGGTGGAAGAATCTTTATTCCCGTGTACGAGAGGCAGTTGGAAAAGGCTCGGTTACCATGAGCGCTCAGGACGCCCATTTTATTGCAGCAGAGCCAGCCATGGCCGATGTCCATGCCTTCCGAATTATCCGGGAAGCCCTGCCCAATACCCCTCTGTTGGCGGGAGATCTGATTTCTATTCACGTCACAGGGAAGTGGTCCCCTGCTTGTGCTCTTCATCGCATGGACGACAAATCAATGAGTTCATTGCAAAAGAAGGTAGCAGAGGCTGTTGAAGAGACGAGAAAGGCAGCTCCTTCTAGTCCTTCTGCTTCAGGACTGAAGCCTCAGTTGGGTCCCTGTGGTTCAGCATTTGGAAGTATTTTGGATTCATTGCTCAATCACGAAAAACTATCCGCTGAGGAATATGAGAGAGTCAAAGCAGCAGCTCTTTCCAAGCCTGACTTATCGACGAAAAATCTCAATCCAATGGTAGGTCCTGAGGGATACTCATTGGTTCAGACCGGAAGTGACGTGGAAGCTATTTCTAATGGTCAATTTAAGAATTCCGGAAGTCGATTCAACCACACAAAAGCTCATACGTCATCGGATAGCACGGGAATGGGCTTTAATATGAATATCCCCATCTTGGGTTTCAGCGCTGGCTCCGACCATAGAGAAAGAGACGATGATTCTAGCAGTCAATCCAATGAGGTTGGTCTGGGTGATACCGATACTTCGACGAGAAGCAAAGATGTCAGAAGTTCTGCCTCCTATGACGTGGGCTTGAGGCTCCCTCATACTCCGTTCCCTCAATTACCAGCGGGGAGTTTGCTGATGGTGATGTTACCTCCCGGAGAAAGTCGGATTTCAAAAATTCAAGACATTCAGGTGGTTCGACCTCAGTCTTCTTTTTTGATCCCGAGGGATGCTGATGTTTACTTCGTGGCGAATGATTGCAAGGAACCAGGTGCCGGGACAGCTGCTTTGACTGTGGGGTATTCGATTCTAAGACCTCTCGATAGTCTTGTGCAGGCCATGACCGAAAAAATGTTAGTCAGTTTGGATCGAGTGAGGAACCAAGGAGAAAAGTTTCTGAAGTCGGGCGAAGTGACTGTGACTCAGATGAGTTTACTTCAATCTACTGCTTATTCAAATTTGGCTATCGGCGGCGAAGACCCAGAGCAAATCAAGCTCCTCCACTCTTTATTTAAAACTTGGATATCGAACGAAATTGTAAAGCTGGAATTGAAGTCTAAGATCCTTCATTCTGAGCGAAAAATTACGCTACTTTCGAGGCAGGTACTTCAAGTAGAGAATGATATGATCAATCAGGTCACCACTCAAAAAATAGCCGCCGTTTTGCTCATAGGAGCAGCTGACAACTTTGACTTAAATTCCTTGGGCCAGGAATTGAGGCGATGCCTGAGATTTTTGAATCAACAATTTTTCCCCATCTTGAAAATCGAATCTTCCCTAGATTTTTCAAGAGTACTCCCAGAGGCGGATCTCGAATTCTTGCAGTCGGTGGGATTGAGTGATTCCCTCTCTGATGTGGCCCAGAAGATGCTTCATCTTCTGGGTGACTTGGAAGATAAGTCAAAGGCGGCTCGGAGCAATAAGAAAGTTGAACCCCATTATTTAGTGGTTAATTTCCCGATGCCTTTTAGTGATTTAGGTGCTGAACCTTATCAGGAGAGAATGGATCGAACTTTTTATCCTTATGTCTCTGAAGGAGCGACCCAGCATCCTTGGAGAGCATTTTTTAATTCTTTTATTAGGCCGGATTCCCGTGTTTCTGATGAAGAGTGGGAAAGGCACACAGGTCTTTCTACAGGAGTTATGAAGATTTCTCCGGAGGATGTTTATGTTTCGGAGGCGGCTATGAACTTAAGAGCGATTATTGCGGGTTCCCTTCCGTGTAACGCGGCGGCTCCGATTGTGGATGCCATGGGAATTTATTTTGAACTCAAATCATCACCCTCACAGAGCGCGTCGGCGACCCTCAATAAAACCCCATGGAAACTCCAACTCAAAGTGGATGCTGAGCAGGTGTTTCCCTATGAAAAGGGAGTCCATCGGCTCAGTTTGGCTAAAAATTGGACCGACGGGTTTTCTGTTCCAGTTATTTTTGGGGAAAACCTAGAGCCTGTGCATGAGTTCAAGAATTCAAATTTTGAAGGGATGCAAGCGGGCCAGGGAATTTCTCCCTTCAGTCATTTTACATTGAACTTTGATGCTTTAGCGGGTGCTAACATCCCGATTTCGAGTCTTCATGATCAAGTCAGTAATATGATGCTCGTATTTAGAGTTCACACCCGGACTACGAGTGAGAAGATGGCGTGGCTCCCTCGCTGTGGTCGTTAGGCCCCGTCCCTATCATTAAGAAAAAGCGAACCCAAAGCCGATACGCTATTCATGCTCTTGGTCTGGATCCTTGCATATGGAGGTTCGTCTTCTTGGGTCTGGGCTGGAGATCCGTTTCAGGATCAGATGATCCAATCGAATCAGCTGACTGCGCCTGTCCGGGGGTCTTTAGCAGGTGAGCTCGGACAATCCTCCTGGACGGCTTCTGATTTATCGAAGGGGAGTTTCTCACTTCCTCTGGGGATGAACTTCCCCAGTGATCGAGGGGCGCTGATTTTTCCCCTCAGTCCACATTATTCACCCGGTGGGGGCCTATCTGAATGGGGCATGGGGATCTCCGCAGACCTCAGTATTCGCAGATATCGGGTAGCAGGTGAAATTGACTTCAATAGCGACGATTTTTTGTCACCCTGGGGTCACCTCATTCAGGGCTCCGATGGCGCTTATTATTCCGAGGGGTTTCAGTCCCAGGTTCGCGTGAGGATGGACCACCCGAATGAACTCCACGCGTTTTTGCCAGATGGAACGACTCTTATTTTTGGGGGTAAAGACGAAGGCGGTCAGGGGAGTGAGAACTGTGTCGAGACTCCACTAGGAATCTATGCCTGGTATTTATCCTCAGCTAAGGATAATAAAAATCAATGGACCCATTATCATTACGAACGCCAGGAATCGGGTGAGCCCAAAAATACTTCGCTTTATTTAAAGGACATTTTCTATGGCGGCTCGGGGAATCACTTTCAGTACCACATAGAGGTGAAGTATGAGTCTGTGCCGACTCCGTTTGTCGATTACCGGTCAGGGGTGCGGTCGGAATTGAACCGGCGTGTTTCTCAGGTGGTCGTACAGGCGCAGTCTTCGGGTGGCGGCTGGGTAGATCGATATGCTTACGAGCTGAAGCATGAGGTCTCGAGTTTGAACCCTGCTTTTTATCTTAGATCTATTCAAAAGCTATTTGCTCCGTTTGATTCATTAGCTCGTTCTCCTCGCCGCAGTGAGCCTGCGCGAACGTATCATTACGATGAGGCATGGGCCGACTTGGACCAGGCGAAGTGGACGCCGGTCACTGGGCTGGAGTCTGCCTTGCGCGAATTTGGGTATGGAATTCTGATGCCCGGAGGCGGGACGATCTTCGATCTAGGTAGCGAGGGGTTGAGTAGTATCGAGATACCGAGTCATGATTTTGCATTGCTTCGGCAGCAGCAGTCGGAGGAAGGGATCGGGAAAACTGAATTTAAAAGAGAAGATTTACCGCCGATTCAACGCATCACCGGTAACAGCACCCAGGAGCGGGACCTGAGGTTTATCGAAGCCGAGTGCCGGCCTGAAAAGCGGGCAGGTATGCGAATTTTCCCTCGGCAATTAGTCAAGATACGAGGCCCTAACTCCCCGTTCGAAGGGGTGCTCTTTAACGTAGATCGGCAACGACAAAAAACGGAGATCTGGTTATGCAGTCGTGATGGGCATCTGACTGGCAGAACTTGGATCCCGGGAATGTGGAAGCCCGGACCCCTGACGCGGTTGGTGGATCTGAATCGAGATGGAAAGCCGGATCTCATCATCGTTGGAAAGGGTCAGTACGAAGTTCTTGAGAATCGATCGACGGATCATGAGATTCTTTTTGCTCCCAAGACCTACTTAGGAGATCTAAGAAAAAATCCTCGAGATATCTGGTCAGTTCCGGACGCGATTTACCTTCAAGATATGAATGGAGACGGCATTTCCGACCTCGTTTTGCAGTATAAGAACGGAATTGCCGTTCAGTATGGCAAAGGGCATTTTCAATTTGATCTAGCGCAGGTTGATTTTGAGGTCTTAGATTCTAAGCATGAGCGCTATCGTTTAGATCCAAGTCATCAGTTTTTATTTCAGGATCTCAACGGAGATGGCATCACAGATCTCATTCTCTATGGCAACGGACTTCTAACGACTTTTATTTCTGATGGGAAGCAGTTCATTCAGAGAATTCCAGAAGGATTGAGCCACTTTCCGATGAAGCTCTTGCCAGGGGCTCAGCTGTATCCGTCCCCCGGAGATTTTCTGGGAACCGGAAATATCCAAATGACGGTGGCCTATGAGCAGGAAGCCTTTGCGATGGAATTCACTTCGCCCTCTACAGGGTTACTGAGAGCGACAGAGGATGGAAAGGGAACTCGCTGGACGTTCGAGTATTCTCGCGCTCGGCCTGAGAAGGGGCTGGGTTCTCGAGTTCCGGTCGTGAGCCAGGTCAAAATCCACTCCGTAGGAAAAGGGGATCAAACTTTCGACTACGATTACCATCACGCGATGACTCATTCTCAGAATTTAAGTCTCTTAGGATTCAATCAAGTGGCGATCCATCAGCCTCCAGGTCGTCATGTGGAGTCGCGGTTCTATCACGATGATCACACCCCGTCTCGTCTCGAGAGTGAAGTGGAGAGCGGAAGTACGATTGGGATCGGGAGGGGTGCCGCTCCGGCGGCTGGGCATAGCGCTTTATTCAAGAGATCTGAGTTTGAATATTCAAAGCGGACCTATCAAGGGATTGACTACTTTCAGCTGGCGCAGGAGCGCGACGGGTGGACTGATGGGAGTCAGGGTTCCCTGAGCCATTCCAATAGTTATCAATATGATGCTGAATTTTGTCCTTCTGAAGTGACAGAAGTTCTGAGTCCAACGGCAACCCTTCTCACTTCGACTCGGTATGTTCGACTCGAGGCCTTTCATGAGCACCTCATTTGTCTGAGTTCTCATATTCACCTTCAGGGCAAGCATTCGGATTCAAGCTTGGATTTTAGCCACGAACTTTCGGTTCAGAGAGATCCCTTCGGAAATCCGCACCTTCTCACGGTAGGTAATCAAGATATCCAGAAGAT
Organism: Oligoflexia bacterium; assembly: GCA_031386075.1. Classification (GTDB taxonomy): domain Bacteria; phylum Bdellovibrionota; class UBA1018; order UBA1018; family UBA1018; genus CAIYTD01. The sequence continues at coordinate 4,078 of JANNCA010000273.1, read as the reverse complement.
CCACTATCGAAGTGACTTTAAGGTTCAAGCGATCGAGGTGCCTGGCCACGGCCAGACGAAGTTTGATTATGATGATGCATTCAGACTGTCCCGAGTGACTTCACCGGACCAAGTCCCCGTTACTGCGCACTACGACTCTGCGGGAACTGACTTGATCGAGTCCCTGAGTCACGCCCATGGGGGGACTGTTGGAGGCGTCAGTGCCGTCTATGACGAGCATTTCGCGTATGATGGACAACAGAGGCTATCAGCTCTCTGGAATAATTTAGTCCCTTCGTCGTTGAGTATTCCTCTTGAGACTCTCGACTATCAGTATGCATCTGCAGGTTTGAGTGCGGTCGGCTTACATCCGTCTGGTGGACGATCAGGCAATCCCGGTTGGATTCAATCTAAGACACGACTAAAAAGTGGCGATGTATCGATTTGGAGAGAGGGCCTTGAGTTCTATGCTTCGGATGGGGCTGAGATAGGGACTGCAACTCATTTAGATTCAGAATGGGTCCTGAAAAATATTAAGGAACAATTCCCCCAGAACTATGAAACTCAGAACTATGCAGATCACCTGTCAAGCGGGACGGCCCAGCAGTTTTCTGTGAGCGAACTCTTCGGAGATGCCCATGGGCTCGGCTATGACAAACGATCCGCTCTGGGATTTCCGCTGATCCGGGAGCAAACTTATCAGAAGGCGGCTCGGAGTCACTGGGACTATCAGACGCATGCGATTGCAGCAGGGGAAATTGAACTCGTTGGGACAGAGAACGGGCACTTCCAAACCTTTGAGCACCAGGATCTCCAGGGCCATCGGACTTCGTTCAGCGATAGTCCTCAGAGTCAAACCACCTTTCAATACGATGCTCTCGGCAGGCTGGCACATGTGAAGCTACCTAATCAGAACGATCATAGAGTTCACTATGATTCTCAGGGCCGAGTGAGCGAGGTGTCGCGAACCGATTTAGGTAAAACTACCTATTCCTACCGGACTGGGACCGATCTCCTACAAACTCGATCTTATTTTGATTCAACTGGCGTGCTCAAGAGAAGTGAGGAGTTTGAGTATGACCATGCAGGTCGAGTGACCCAGCTCACTCAACATGTGGACAAGGGATCTTGGCTCAGTCATTCCTCAGAGAGTCTAACCTACTCCTTCTATTACGATGGGAAACTACCCAACGGCGCCCAACTAGAAGGTCAGCTCGGCTTTTTTACAGCCGTCAGTGGGCCTGGATTTAGCCGAATCCAACGCTATCGGGTAGATGGGCGGCTCATCCAAACTGATCTTGTGGTCACTGGCTGGAAGACTCTGGCCACGCATCTGGACTACCAGTTCGACGGAAGTGTCGCTTCTAAAAAGGTCGAGATCCGAGAAAATTCTGTGGCATTGCATCCTCGCCTTGAAGTTAACCAGTCCTTTGAGCTGGATCACCACGGGCGACTGAGTCAGGTGAAGATTGATGGGAAGCCCTTTGCAAGTCTGAGTTACAATGGATTCTCTCAGGTGGAAAAACTAAACTTGCACAACCTACTCGATTCTAAAAATCATGACACCGTAGAACTTCAATATGATCCATTGACCTGGGGGCTTCGGGGATACCAGCGGAGTATTGGGAAATCAGGGGATGCTATGAACTCCAGCAGGGCCGCCAAGTGGAGTTGGAATCAACGTGGCTTTATTGGGGCTGAAACCTTTCAACTGAATCATGAAACTTCACATCACCAGTACCACCAGGACAGTCGAGGGATGATGAGCGAAGATAGCAGCCCACAGGGGAATCGGAGTTACAAATATGATTCCATCGGGCTTTTAGCTGAGGTGACAGAGCCAGGGGAAGCTCCTCGCGCACTTCCTGATCCACTCGTTTCTGTGGTGAGTTCTGGCCTCAGTGTGGACTCCTTGGGGCGGCTTACTGGGTCGGCCGGCAAGACTCTGACTTACGGAGCCAGCGGTCGAGTTGAGAAATTAGAAGTGAAAGGGCAGCCTGCCATCACTTACGATTACGATGAAACCGGAGTGCGACTCATTAAGCGCAGAGGCGGCCAGATCCTGGAGGTTTATTCGGATGGGGCCGTCCTCGCGGAGGACTCGCTCTACCAGCTTGTGAAGTTAGCGGGTATTGTGGTTGGGGTCCTCGAGAACCATTCGTTCATCCCTGTGAGTGCGGATATGCGGGGAACCGTCTTCGAAAGTCAGGACCGGGCTGGGTCCCGTTTAGATGTCCCTCCACCCTTTGGTGATCGCAGAGGGGCTCGTCCCAGTCATTCCAATGTGATGGATTACGCAGCCCAAGGCTACGACAGTGATCTGAGGGTCTATCGAATGGACCATCGGGACTATGATCCGGTTCTGAACCGCTTTCATACGCCTGACCCGTTTTATCTCGAACATCCTGAGAATTGTGTCGCGAGTCCGATTGAATGCAACCTCTATAGCTATGCGAAGAATAACCCAGTGAGTTTTGTGGATCCAAGCGGGTTGAGTTCAGATCCAGGGTCGGTACTATTGTATCGAGCTGATAACTCAAGTGTCAGTCATAATGTCATTGCCGCTACAAAAGTAGCTGAGTTTTTCAACACAGGTTCAATTCCTTCCACTGACAGCATCAAGTATGTCCATGCCTCAACAACTGTTCTTGGCGACAGACAGTATACGGCAGATTTCAAAGGAGGCGCCCATTCGCTTGAGCCGACTGACTTAATATTTGGTAAGGTTTTACATTCAGGAGAAAGAGGGGGGCAAATTGACGTATTTAAGCACTTTGACTCAGGTAGCTTTAATGCTGTAACTGCTACAAAACACGCAGAAGAATTTTCAGCTAATAAATCAGATTATGGTCTTCATGGTTGGTGTTCAATGCGTTCAGAGGACGGGTTAAAAGCTGGCGGATTGAATCCAGGTACACACGGTATTTCATCTCCGCATAGTTTATCCCAATCTCCTCTTTTAGAAAAGGTAGGAGCCTATAATACCGAATCTATGCGCAGTGAGCTGCCAAGATGAAGTTACCAACAAACTCTATAGGATTAATTATTGCTCTACCGCATCTAGCTTGGTCTGGAGAGTGCGAATCAATCGAGAATTTAGGCTGCTTTGTCGTATATTCTTATTCCATCTATCTAGGCAGCATTCCAAGTCTAGCGGTATTTTCCCTGATTGTTTTTTTGCTTTACTATTTTAACCGAATTAGAACAGGTATTCTGGCCATCGCCTATTTAATTATTGGAGTAGTATTTATTTTTTCTCTTAACTGGATCACATTTAAAACGGTTAACTCAAATGCCTTTGTTATGTGGGAGCGGATGCACGAGTTTGATGTCTCTATATATCTACTTCTTTTTTCAAATTTTGTTAGTATTCCTCTGATTGCCACAACTATATGGAAACATGAAAAGAATAAGATGAGAACAAAATCATAGATCTACTAATATTTTTTTATTTAAATTACTGATAAAAATTATTGACCTCAATAAAGATTCAGCTCATCCACATCCGCCGCCCTAAGCTGCCCGTAAAGGTCAATTGTCATGCCAATCTGTCAGTGGCCAAGAATAGCCTGAAGCTGGTACATTTGAGCACCTTGCTTCAAGAAGTTTTAAGCATAGGAATGTCGAAGGTCGTGGCATCTCCAGTGTTTCATCGAAGGGTATTTCGTTTGGAGTCGGATAATTCTGTCGTCGATTTGTGTCGCACTGAGCGGCTTTCCGAATTGATTTAGGAATACACCTTCATTGACTTTGGGAATCGACCTTAGGACTTGCATCAGAGGATCGTAAGTTGGATCGGATTGTCCGATCTCTCAAACACCTGATCTTGATGTTCGATGAGTCCCAAGTTTTGGGGATCCAGTTCATGAGCATTCACGATCAAATTGATCCGGATACTGCATCGGGGCGCCTCATGATCCATATCATCGGGGCATTCGGAGAATTTGAGCGTTCCCTAATCAGAATGAGAACGGTGTTGGGACTGGCTGATGCCCGTTCTAAGAGTAAGCGGATAAGAAGGCCGAAAGCGCGATGACAAGGCTATTGTCGCTCTAAGGGAGCAAGGGTTGAGTTATACGGACATCCAACGAAGCCTTGG